>JBBJJH010000056.1 GCA_037623315.1 Halanaerobiaceae bacterium ANBcell28 | reverse complement strand
ATCCCTCAAAATCAAACAACAGACTAGACGCTTAGCTCCTTAGAAAGGAGGTGATCCAGCCGCACCTTCCGGTACGGCTACCTTGTTACGACTTCACCCCCCTTACCAGACACACCTTCGGCATTCGCAAATGACTTCTGGTGCATCCAACTCGGGTGGTGTGACGGGCGGTGTGTACAAGGCCCGGGAACGTATTCACCGCAGTATGCTGACCTGCGATTACTAGCGATTCCAGCTTCATGCAGGCGAGTTGCAGCCTGCAATCCGAACTGGGATCAGCTTTCTGAGATTTGCTCCAGCTTGCGCCTTCGCTCCCCTCTGTACTGACCATTGTAGCACGTGTGTAGCCCGAGACATAAAGGGCATGATGATTTGACGTCATCCCCACCTTCCTCCGGCTTTCACCGGCTGTCTCCTTAGAGTCCCCGACATTACTCGCTGGTAACTAAGGATAAGGGTTGCGCTCGTTGCGGGACTTAACCCAACATCTCACGACACGAGCTGACGACAACCATGCACCACCTGTCTCTGTGTACCCGAAGGTAAACTCTACTCTCATAGATAGTCACAGGATGTCAAGTCTCGGTAAGGTTCTTCGCGTTGCATCGAATTAAACCACATGCTCCACCGCTTGTGCGGGCCCCCGTCAATTCCTTTGAGTTTCAGTCTTGCGACCGTATTCCCCAGGCGGGACACTTATTGCGTTAACTACGGCACTGAAGGATTCGAACCTCCAACACCTAGTGTCCATCGTTTACGGCTGGGACTACCGGGGTATCTAATCCCGTTCGCTCCCCCAGCTTTCGTACATGAGCGTCAGTATCAGGCCAGAAAGCCGCCTTCGCCACTGGTGTTCTTCCTAATATCTACGTATTCCACCACTACACTAGGAATTCCGCTTTCCTCTCCTGTACTCAAGATAAGAAGTTTCAAATGCACCTTACCGGTTGAGCCGGTACATTTCACATTTGACTTTCCTATCCGCCTGCGTACCCTTTACGCCCAGTGATTCCGGACAACGCTTGCCCTCTACGTATTACCGCGGCTGCTGGCACGTAGTTAGCCAGGGCTTCCTCCATAGGTACCGTCAGATCATAGTCATTGCCTACTATGATGGTTCTTCCCTAAGGACAGAACTTTACGACCCGAAGGCCTTCTTCATTCACGCGGCGTTGCTCCGTCAGGCTTTCGCCCATTGCGGAAGATTCCCCACTGCTGCCTCCCGTAGGAGTCTGGGCCGTGTCTCAGTCCCAGTGTGGCTGATCGTCCTCTCAGACCAGCTACGGATCGTCGCCCTGGTGAGCCATTACCTCACCAGCTAGCTAATCCGACGCGGAACCACCTCTTAGCGATGCCGAAGCACCTTTCCTGATTTGATAATGCTATCTAATCAGTGTATTCGGGATTAGTCCAGCTTTCGCCAGGTTATCCCAAACTAAAAGACAGGTTTTCCACGCGTTACTCACCCGTCCGCCACTACCCGGATCTCATCTTCATCCCGAAGGAATCTGTTGAGGCGGGCCGTTCGACTTGCATGTGTTAAGCACGCCGCCAGCGTTCGTCCTGAGCCATGATTCAAACTCTAC
>JBBJJH010000055.1 GCA_037623315.1 Halanaerobiaceae bacterium ANBcell28 | reverse complement strand
TGCATACAGAAAAAATTAAAATGAGATTAAGTCCTCGACCTATTAGTACTAGTCAGCTACATGTGTTACCACACTTCCACCTCTAGCCTATCTACCTGGTCATCTACCAGGGGTCTTAACTCTTAAAAGAGTGGGATACCTAGTCTTGAGACTGGTTTCACGCTTAGATGCTTTCAGCGTTTATCCATTCCACACTTAGCTACTCGGCTATGCTCCTGGCGGAACAACCGATACACCATCGGTGTGTCCATCCCGGTCCTCTCGTACTAGGGACAGATTCTCTCAAGTATCCTACGCCTGCGACGGATAGGGACCGAACTGTCTCACGACGTTCTGAACCCAGCTCGCGTACCGCTTTAATGGGCGAACAGCCCAACCCTTGGAACCTGCTACAGCTCCAGGATGCGACGAGCCGACATCGAGGTGCCAAACCTCCCCGTCGATGTGAACTCTTGGGGGAGATAAGCCTGTTATCCCCGGGGTAACTTTTATCCGTTGAGCGACGGCTTTTCCATTCAATACCGCCGGATCACTAAGCCCTACTTTCGTATCTGTTCGACCTGTATGTCTTACAGTTAAGCTCCCTTCTGCCTTTACACTCTACGTGCGATTTCCATCCGCACTGAGGGAACCTTTGGGCGCCTCCGTTACATTTTGGGAGGCGACCGCCCCAGTCAAACTGCCCACCTGATAATGTCCCATGACCGGATTACGGCCTCTGGTTAGAATTCCGCTACAAAAAGGGTGGTATCCCACTTACGGCTCACTTGATGCTAGCGCACCAAGATCAAAGCCTCCCACCTATCCTGTACATTTTGTAGCAAAACCCAATGTCAGGCTACAGTAAAGCTCCACGGGGTCTTTCCGTCCTGTCGCAGGTAACCAGCATCTTTACTGGTACTACAATTTCGCCGAGTCCCTTGTTGAGACAGTGCCCAAGTCGTTACGCCATTCGTGCAGGTCGGAACTTACCCGACAAGGAATTTCGCTACCTTAGGACCGTTATAGTTACGGCCGCCGTTTACTGGGGCTTAGGTTCTAACCTTCGCATATGCTAAGCTATCCCCTTGACCTTCCAGCACCGGGCAGGCGTCAGCCCCTATACTTCGTCTTACGACTTAGCAGAGACCTGTGTTTTTGCTAAACAGTCGCTTGGGCCTCTTTGCTGTGACCACTTCTAGCTCTTAACCTGATGTGGTACCCCTTCTCCCTAAGTTACGGGGTCATTTTGCCGAGTTCCTTAACAAGGGTTCTCTCGCGCGCCTTAGGATTCTCACCCTGTCTACCTGTGTCGGTTTACGGTACGGGCACTATTAATCTCGCTAGTGGCTTTTCTTGGCACTTTGATTAGCAACTTCACCTCAATTGGCTCCATATCACTACAGATAGTTATGAATTATGGGATTTACCTCATAACTCCTACCTAAAGCTTATACACGCTCTTCCAGTCGCGTGATTGCTTCTCTTAATGCGTCCCCACTTCACTCAAACAATTAATAGTGGCATCGGAATTTCTACCGATTATCCATCGCCTACGCCTTTCGGCCTCGGCTTAGGTCCCGGCTTACCCTGAGCGGACGAGCCTTCCTCAGGAAACCTTAGACTTCTGGCGGAGGGGATTCTCACCCCTCTTTTCGCTACTCATACCGGCATTCTCTCTTCTGTGTCGTCCACCGCTCCTTACGGTACGGCTTCTGCCAACACACAATGCTCCTCTACCGCGCTCTCGCGCCCACAGTTTCGGTGACAGACTTTAGCCCCGTTACATTTTCGGCGCAAGGCCGCTCGACCAGTGAGCTATTACGCACTCTTTAAATGCATGGCTGCTTCTAAGCCAACATCCTGGTTGTCTTTGCGACCTCACTTCCTTTCCCACTTAGTCTGTACTTTGGGACCTTAACTGGTGATCTGGGCTGTTTCCCTTTCGACTACGAAGCTTATCCCACGTAGTCTGACTCCCAAGGCATTAGTCTCGAGCATTCGGAGTTTGAATGAATTCGGTAACCTTGTTGGGCCCCTAGTTCAATCAGTGCTCTACCACCCTTAACATAAGCCTTGAGGCTAGCCCTAAAGCTATTTCGAGGAGAACCAGCTATCTCCAGGTTCGATTGGCCTTTCACCCCTACCCACAGTTCATCCAATGATTTTTCAACATCACCTGGTTCGGACCTCCACGGGCTCTTACACCCGCTTCATCCTGACCATGGGTAGATCACCTGGCTTCGGGTCTATTCCCTGTAACTTACGCCCTATTCAGACTCGCTTTCGCTATGGCTTCGCCTATTGCGGCTTAACCTTGCGCTACAAAGAATAACTCGCCGGTCCGTTCTACAAAAAGTACGCTGTCAGACTTTCTAATAGTCCTCCAACTGCTTGTAAGCTTACGGTTTCAAATTCTATTTCACTCCCCTCACGGGGTTCTTTTCACCTTTCCCTCACGGTACTATTCACTATCGGTCATCTGCTAGTATTTAGCCTTGGAAGATGGTCCTCCCGTCTTCACACAGGGTTCCACGTGTCCCGTGCTACTCTGGATTAGTCCAGGGTGTTAATCGCTTTTCGCCTACAAGACTTTTACTCTCTTTGGTTGAGCTTCCCAGCTCATTCGGCTAAACTATAACTACCCTTGTGTTTATACAGTTACACATGGCTATCCTAAACCCGGATATAACAACGGCTGTATCCTTACATTATATCCGTTTGGGCTATTCCCCTTTCGCTCGCCGCTACTTAGAGAATCTCGTTTGATTTCTACTCCTCCGGGTACTTAGATGTTTCACTTCCCCGGGTTCCCTTCTTAAACCTACTTATTTCAGCTTAAGATGACGGCCCTCTCGACCGCCGTGTTACACATTCGGACATCCACGGATCTACGTTTCTTAGCAACTCCCCGTGGCTTTTCGCAGCTTTGCACGTCCTTCATCGGCTTCAGATACCAAGGTATCCACCGTAAGCCCTTTTATACTTAATCTCTTTTTAAGCAAATTGTAGCACCTTCAAAATCTTGCGATTTATCTGGTACCTTCTTTTTTTCCTGTATGCATTTTTCAAGGTACA
>JBBJJH010000054.1 GCA_037623315.1 Halanaerobiaceae bacterium ANBcell28 | reverse complement strand
TTTATGGAATATTATGCTTGACTTTCAAAAAAAATATTTATGCAAAGCTAGTGATGTTTAATAAAATATAAAAGATCGAATAATAATTTTTTGAAAATTCAAGAAAGATCCTTGACATTTAAATTATTTATCTGTATAATTAAATTATAAGTTGTTCAAACGTTTGCGCAAAATAAGCTTAGTGGATTTACATATTATTTACTTGATTTGATTTTTCTTTGCTTAATTTTCTTTTTATTATCAATATTTTAAAGATTGAATAAATAACAAAGGAGTTAATACAATGAAGAAAAAAGAGCCTCGTGTTGCTTATTATGTGTAAAAGTATTATCAAGAAATGTATGAGATTTAAATATAAATATATATTAACTAAGGCATATGATCAAGTAGGTAATGATAATTGCTTTATCAATATCTTTAGCTGGAGGGACTTTATATGAAGAGATATTTAGAATTAGATCCCTGGAAAATTATCGAAAAAGGCTTTAATCCTGATAACCATATATTATCTGAGAGTATATTCAGCCTTGGCAATGGATATATGGGACAGCGAGCTAACTTTGAAGAACAGTATAGTGGCAATTCCTTAGAAGGTAATTATATGGCAGGAGTATATTATCCTGATAAAACAGTAGTAGGTTGGTGGAAAATAGGATATCCGGAATATTACGCCAAAGTATTAAATTCTACAAACTGGATTGGTATAGATGTAAAAGTCAATGGCCAAAACCTTGATATAGGCAATTGTAAACTTGAAGGTTTTATTAGGACACTTAATATGAAAGAAGGACATCTGAAGAGGGAGTTTATTGCTGAATTTGAAGATGGTAAACGAATTCAAGTGAAAACCCAGAGATTTATTAGTATGGCAAGGGCTGAAATTGCTGCTATAAAATACACGATAAAAGCTTTGAATTTCAACGGAGACATAGAAGTAATTCCTTACCTTGACGGGGATGTAATAAATCAGGATGCTAATTATGGAGAGAAGTTTTGGGATGAGGTAGATAAAGGATTAGATAATCATCAAGCTTATCTTATGATGAAAACAAAAAAAAAAGATTTCCATATTTGTACTTATATGCAGAACACATTATTGAAGAATAATGAGTTAATTAATAACAATGAAAAGTCAGCTAAAATTAATTCATTTAAAAAAGAAAAATTTCTAGCAAATTCTTATGCTATTTCCATCAAAGAAAATGATGAGTTAACACTATATAAATATATAGCAAATACATCCTCAAGGTATTATCAAGTTGAAGAACTTGTTGAAAAAACAAGGAAGTTATCAGAAGAGGCTATGGAAATTACTTTTGATACTTTACTAGAAGAACAGATAGAAGCCTGGAATTTGAAATGGCAAAATAGTGATATAAAGATTGAAAGTGATCTTGCAGCACAGCAAGGAATTAGATTTAATATATTTCAATTAAATCAGACTTATACAGGTGAAGATGAAAGATTAAATATTGGACCTAAGGGATTTACCGGTGAAAAATATGGTGGTAGTACTTATTGGGATACAGAGGCCTATTGTCTGCCCTTTTATTTAAGTACATCTGAGCAATCAGTAGCAAAAAATTTACTATTATATAGATATAGACATTTGGAAAAAGCAAAAGAAAATGCTGAAAAGCTTGGATTTAAAAATGGAGCTGCTCTATATCCAATGGTGACAATGAATGGAGAAGAATGTCATAATGAATGGGAAATTACCTTTGAAGAGATTCATCGTAATGGAGCAATAGCCTATGCTATATACAACTATGTTAACTATTCCGGAGACAAAAATTACCTTGCTGAATATGGCCTGGAGGTATTAGTAGCTATATCAAGATTTTGGGCACAGAGAGTAAATTTTTCTGAAAAAAGAAAGCAATATGTCATACTAGGTGTAACAGGTCCCAATGAATATGAAAACAATGTTAATAATAATTGGTACACTAATAAAATTGCTGTCTGGACACTGGAATATACTATTGAAGTGATCAATTACCTGGAAGAAAAGCATCCAGTGAGATTAAAAGAGATAAAAGAAGACAATGAAATTACATTAGAAGAAATAGATAAGTGGCAAGACATTATTGAAAATATGTATTACCCTTATGATGATGAGAAAAATATTTTCCTGCAACAAGACAATTATCTTGACAAAGAGCAAATACTAGTTGATCAATTAGATGAAAAGCATTTGCCTTTAAACCAAAATTGGTCATGGGATAGGATATTACGCTCCTGTTTTATTAAGCAGGCAGATGTCTTACAGGGATTGTATTTTTTAGAAGATCATTATGATCTTGATACTATAAAAAATAATTATAGATTTTATGAGCCAAGAACAGTACATGAATCTTCACTTTCTCCATGTATTCATGCTGTATTAGCAGCAAAAATAGCTGATTTTGAAAAGGCCTATGAAATGTATTTAAGAACAGCAAGACTTGACCTTGATAATTATAATAATGACACAGAGGATGGCTGTCATATAACAAGTATGGCGGGAAGCTGGATGTCTATTGTTCAAGGATTTGGTGGTCTACGGGTCAAGGATGATTACTTAATTCTTAACCCCTTTTTACCAGATAAATGGGATTCATATAGTTTTAAGATTTTATTCAGAGCTAGTCTTATTGAAATAAGTGTAAGAAAAGACGGAGTGAAAATTTCTAATAGAAGTAATAAGGCGATAGCAGTTATGCCTTATGGGCAGTTATGCAATATAGAAGCAAATCAAGACATCGTTATTACTTATAATATATAAGCTAATAATTGATAGAAAAGCTAATATTAGATATTTATATGACTGTTTATATTTACTAAAAAATTCGAAAAGGAATGTATAAATTTTTATGGAATATACTATAATAAATAGATTATAAAATTTTTTAATAAATTGTGCAAACGTTTTACCATTTGATAAAATAATATTTAGGAGGTGGTAAAGAAAAAAGAAAGTTTTTATTTTCATTTTATTGGCTAGGAAATTATCTGCTTTCATATATTGTGTATAATTTCCGCTATCAAGAAAATTTAATTTTTAATAAGATGGCGAAGCCAATTTCTTAAAACTTCAGGAGGTGTATTTAAAAAATGAAAAAAGCTTTAACTTTATTAATTGTTTTTCTTATGCTTGTTGGTCTAGTTCAAACAGTAGGAGCATCTACTCCAGGTCAATTACTTATCTGGGCTGATGATACCAGAACGCCAGTTTTAGAGGATGTTAAAGGACAATTTGAAGAAGAGTATGGTGTATCAGTTATTATACAGGAAAAACCTTTTGGAGATATCCGTGATGATTTAGCAATTGAAGCTCCAGCAGGAGAAGGTCCTGATATTATTGTTGGTGCTCACGATTGGATGGGCGAATTAATTGCTAATGGATTAATTGAAGAAATTACTCTTTTTAGTGAAGATAAATTTATGAATGCTGGAATAGAAGCATTTAGCTGGGGCGAAGAGCTTTATGGTGTACCATATGCTATTGAAGCTGTAGGTTTGTTCTATAATAAAGATATTATAGATGAAGCTCCTGCTACTTTTGAAGAATTCAAAGAACTTGTAATTAATCTTAGAAATAGTGATAAGGCAGATTATGGCTTTGTTATGCCTCAGCCAGACCCTTATCATAGCTTCCCATTCTTTAGTGGATTTGGTGGTTATGTCTTTGGTACAGACGCTAATGGTGTTTTAAATCCACTTGATATTGGACTTAATAACGAAGGTTCTGTAAGAGCTTTAAGTGAACTAGCTAAACTTTATGATGGCTATATTCCGAATGTTGACTATCCAACAATGATGAGTATCTTTACTGCTGGTGATGCAGCGATGATGCTTACAGGTCCATGGGCTGTAGCTGATATAAGGGCAGCTGGTATTGACTATGGCTTTACTAGCTTACCTACAATGGATGGAAATGAACCTCGACCATTTGTTGGAGTACAGGGCTTTATGGTTTCATCTTTTTCAGAGAACAAAATATTATCTCAATTATTCTTAAATGATTTTGTAGCAAATGAAGATGTAATGTATCGTTTCTATGAAATTGATGACCGTCCACCTACGTTCATTCCAGCAGGAGAGAGAGCTTCTGAAGATCCAGATACAGCTGGTGTTTTAGCAAGTGCAGAATTTGCTGTTCCTATGCCAGCTATTACTGAAATGGCTGCAGTTTGGAGTGCTTGGGAAGATGCAATTTCTTTAAGCCTAACTCAAGAACAGGATGCACAGGAAGCACTGGATAATGCAGTACAACAAATACTCAGAACTATAGAAGAAGGCATGTAATTAAATAAGATCGGAAGTGTCGGTATATATTACCGGCACTTCCTAATTCAGAAAAGGGGGAGAGATAGTGAACTTCTGGCAAAAAAATAAGGCTCATATTTTCAAACTAATATTTTTAGCATTTTTCAATGCACTTGCACTATTAAGCTTAATTATTTCAATTAGCCAGGGTGGATATATTTTAGCAGTGATAACAGTCTTTATAATGATAATAATTAATTTTGTTTATTTAAGTGATAGATTTTATCCATTAAGATATATTCTCCCTGGAACCTTTTTTATGATTTTATTAGTTGTTTATCCAATTTTTTATACTATTTATATTTCAACTACAAATTATGGTACTGGTAATATGCTTAATAAAGACCAAGTTATTAATCACTTAGAAAACAGAACGTATTTACCAGATGAACCCCGTACTTTTAATTTTACTGCTTTTAAAAATGAAGAAATTGATCAGTTTAAAATTATATTTGAAGATAGGGAAAGAGAAGAGTACTATATGGCTGATACCATTAATAGAGAGATTAGTCAGATATCTTTAAGTGATGCTATCTTTCAGGGACTTAGTTCACCTTCAGAGCTTGAAGAAATTAATGGATATAAAAGACTTGATAGGATGCAAATTATTCAAAACTTGGGAACTTTAGAAGCTTTGAAAATTGAATTCGCTGATAATGAATTAAGAATGGAAGGTATTAATACATTTGCTTTATATCGACAGCGTTTTGTATATAATTCGGCTAATGATACAATTATTGATCAAAGAGATGCTCATGAATATGTAGTACGCCAAGGCCATTTTTACAATGAAGAGATGGGAAGATTATCACCAGGCTTTAGAACTTTCGTTGGTTTTAGAAATTATAGAAGGTTACTTACTGATGATAGGATTCTACAACCTTTCTTTAGAGTTTTTGTATGGACCTTTATCTGGGCTTTATTAAGTGTAGCTACCACATTCGCTTTAGGCTTATTGCTTGCTTTAGTCTTAAATGATAAAGATTTAAGGTTTAGAAAATTATATCGAACTATTTTAATAATTCCTTATGCAATGCCAGGTTTTATTTCTATTCTAATCTGGAGGGGATTATTCAATCCAGAAGTTGGAGTGATAAATAGGATTCTTGAAGCATTACCATTTGTAGATGCTTTACCTTTTATGAATAATATTTTCTGGACCAGAGCAGCCCTTGTTTTGGTTAATCTCTGGCTTGGTTTTCCTTATATGATGTTAATTACTCTTGGGGCATTACAGAGTATTAATCCAAGTTTATATGAAGTTTCAGCTATAGATGGGGCTTCAATTTGGCAGAGATTTAGATATATTACTTTACCCCTTTTATTTATTAGTGTTGGGCCACTATTAGTATCATCTTTTGCATATAATTTTAACAATTTTAATCTAATTTATCTATTTAATGCAGGTCGTCCAGCTATTGCAGGTGCTCAGACACCGGCAGGAGGAACAGATATCTTAATCACTTACACTTATCGACTTTCTTTTGAAACAGGAAGAGGAGCTGATTTTGGTCTTGCTAGTGCTGTTACCTTAATGATCTTTATAATAGTAGCCACAATAACCTGGTTTAATTTTCGCTTTACCGGGGCATTAGAGGAAGTGAAAGAAAATGAATAAAAGCAAAAGTTCAATTCTAAAACATATTATAATACTTTTAGCGATAGCCTTTACTTTTTTCCCTATAATTTGGGTGATCTCGGCTTCTTTTAATCCATCCAATACTTTAGTTGGACAGTCTTTAATACCAAGAGAAATTTCTTTTAGTCATTACAGGGAAATGTTTACCTCCACCCAGCATCCCTTTATGCGCTGGTTGTGGAATAGTTTGAAAATATCTTTAATTACTTCAGTTCTTGCTGTATCGTTAACAACTCTTGCAGCATATCCTTTTTCTAGATTTAGATTTAAATATAGACAAAAGGGTTTATTTATTATTCTCTTAGTACAGGTATTTCCACAGATGTTGGCTATGGTAGCAATTTATTTGCTCTTTTTAAATTTACAGCGTTATTTCCCCTCCATGGGTTTAAATACACATCTTGCTTTGATAATCACCTATTTAGGAGGAGCAGTTGGTATTAATACCTGGCTAATGAAAGGATATATGGATACAATTCCAAGATCATTGGAAGAAGCAGCATATATAGATGGAGCTAGTAAATTTCAAGCTTTTACTGTGATAATATTGCCTTTAATAAGGCCTATGCTGGTTGTAATTTTCATCTTACAGTTTATTGCTTCTTATTCAGAATATATGATGGCTAGAATATTATTAGGATCTTCTTCACAATATACATTAGCAGTTGGATTGCATCTCTTTATCACTGATCAATATGGTGCACGCTGGGGAGTATTCTCAGCTTCAGCTATTGTAGGTGCTATTCCAATTATACTTATCTTTTTATTGCTTCAGGATCAAATTGTCAGTGGACTTACTGGTGGAGCAGTTAAAGGTTGATTTATTAAGCAAAAAGTCATATCATTAAAGGAGCAGCAGAGTAGTAGTTAAGGAGTGATTTAATGAAAAATGTAACTATAAAAGATGTAGCCAAGAAAGCTGGAGTATCGCCATCAACAGTATCAAGGGTTTTAAGCGATAGTAATCGTATAAGTCCAAAGACAAAAGAAAAGGTACGTAGAGTAATGAAAGAAATAGGTTACCATCAAAACGCAATTGCCCGGAGTCTGGTTACCCAGAAAACAAATTCTATTGCCCTGGTTATGGCTAGACCAACTCAGGAGGCTTTTGCTAATCCTTTTTTCTCAATGGTTATCCAGGGTATATCTAAAATTGCGCAGAAAAAACATTATTCCCTTGTTTTGTCTTCAAATAGTGATTATATAGAAGAACAGGAAGAAACCTTAAAATTGATAAGAAATCGCAAAGTTGATGGCGTAATACTTATGGCTTCAAGAAACAATGATAATTTAATTAAAGAACTCCTGGATCTTGCTTTTCCATTTGTACTGATAGGAAGAAGTCCTGAATATGATAGGATTCCAATTGTTAATAATGATAATATTAAAGCTGCTTATGATATGACTAGCTATTTGATTAAGAA
>JBBJJH010000053.1 GCA_037623315.1 Halanaerobiaceae bacterium ANBcell28 | reverse complement strand
GTATTGAGAAGCTCCATTCTAAATCTTATGTTTGATTTAGGTGGAGAGGTTCACACATGAACTCTATTATCGGTTTACCCAGACCTCACAACCCTGAAATGGATTAGCTGTTCCCAAATATAGTCTATTATCTTTGGAAGGAAATAATTTTCTAGCTCCGTAATTATAAGGGTTACTAAAGCCATTAACTGTTATGGGACTCCATCTGAGTCCATTATTACTTTGCCAAAGATCAAATCCAAAGTTTGAACAGTTTATTGGGAATCCAATTTCCTCAGCTATTATCGCAGGAATCATAACAGACCAATCAAAAGAACCAGCAAACAAAATATTATTATATTTTTTTAATTGCCAACAATAAGCGTTAAAAGGATTACCAAAACCAGAAGGATACAATCCCCTATTTCTAGTACCAATCGTCGGCCTTACTGCTTCGGCTGCCGCTCCACCTACTATAATTCGCCAGTTATCATCAGTATCTATTCGTATTATATCAAAACCCCTAGTTAGAGTACGATATAGGCCAAGAACTATCCCCAAAATAGGAACCATACCTGTTCCTAAATACAAATATCCGTTATACTCCTCCAAAGAAAAAGGAATTAAATTAGCTCTATCTCCAGCACCTCTATCTATGACTAATTTCCACCCCTGATTGATTTGTGCTCCCTTTGAACGCCATAATTCAAAGCCTCCCTCTTTAGCAAAACCAAGATAAAGATGATTATTATAGCTTGCCATTATATAGATACTACCTCGCGTCTCAGGATAATCAGAAAAATCTACTTCTTCCCAACCTGCTTCTGGATCCAAAGTTCTAAAGACAAAGGGTGGAAAATCACCAAATTCTTCTGTTGGTATAGTTGCAATATATAGATAGTTATTATGAACAACCATTGTCCGCGAGGAACCCCCTGGTAATTTCTCGTTTAATAGTTGCCAGTTATTATCTTTTGTCCTCTTATAAATTACTATTTCTTCATTTGCTGATGATGCTATAGCGTAAAGTGCTTCTTCTTTATTCTCTGGCCTATATGATATCATATCTCTAAAACCAAGGGAATCTTGTGGAGCCTTAAAGTCTTTTTCCCAGTCAGAGCTGCCATCCTTTTTATACCTCCAGATTTCTGCACCATTATCATCACTAGGCTGAAAAGCTTTAGGCATTGGGATGTCTGCCTCATTAAATATCCTATCTGGAATATTCCTGGCTGTCCCTACATAAAGATAATCTCCTAATTCTGCCATTGACCAGGCATAATTATTTTGTCTAGCATTATTAACATTTTCGTCAAAGCCATTTATAGGGGTTATTTTTCTAAAATTTCTATGAGATTCTAATAACATCTTTGCCAACTCCTATCCTTAAACATTTTCTTTACTACATTATTTAAAAACTATCATTACATTCTATGTAGCAATCATAGTTTTTGATATCTAAGAATAGTAAAAAGCCTCCTTTTTAAGGAGACCTTATGGTGAAAATTATTCAAAATTTAGAGTCAGGTCATATACTTATAAAAAACCAGATAATCATTATTACTTGAAGAACAATTTTAATAACCCCACTACTAAAAAAAGCAAAAATAGTACCTATTGCAGTCTTAAAAGCTTTATCATGATCATTACTTTCAATATAAGTAATAAGAAAAACAGCTAGTAAAGGACCTAAAATAATTCCAAAAGGACCAAATATTAAAAGACCAAGAAATAATCCTAGAGCAGCGCCCAGAACAGCCCATTTACTACCACCATATTTTCTCACAAAATAGACATTAGTATAGAAATCTGAAGCTAAAATTAATATTGTTATAAAGAACATCCCCAGCCAGAAGCTTAAAGATAAAGCAAGCTCAGCTATAGCAAAATGATATAGCAATAAGCCTACCCATAAGGGGATAGTCGCTGGTATAATTGGCACTATAACACCTATAAGACTCAAAATAAACAAAAAAACAATAATTATCCATCCCAATATTATCATAATATATGTACTTTACTATGAATTTAAGTAAAGTATCCCCCTCCCTTATTTTTCTACTGTCACTCTAATTATCTCTAATATTATTATAGCATATAGTTGCTAAACCCTTACACGTTCTTTAATGAATATACATATTTCTTCCATGGCTTTCTTTGCCTCAGGAAATAGAGGAGCCATCGCAGGAAAACAGTGAAACATACCCTCTCCAACTCTCAAAGTAATATCAACACCTGCCTTTTTAGCTTTTTCAGCAAAAAGTATTGAATCATCCCTTAGAGTTTCATCTTCACCTACATAAATTAATGTGGGGGGGAAACCCCTAAGATCGCCATATAAAGGTGAGATATATGGTAAATCTAGTTGATAATCACCAGCATAATGTTTCGCAAAAGCTTCTCCACATCCTTTTGGAGAAAGGCATACTTTTGCTTTGCTTAGATGTGATTCACCAGTGCACTTCAGATCAGTCATTGGAGAATAGGATACTACAGCCGCCGGAAGCTCAAAACCATTATCACGTAAATAGAGTGTTGTTGCCAAGCATAATCCTCCTCCTGCAGAATCCCCAAGAAAAACAATATTAGAAGCAGAAATACCCTCTTCCAATAAGTATTGATATGCCTTTACAGCATCATCTAAAGCAGCTGGATAGGGATTTTCTGGCGCAAGCCTGTATTCAAAAAGCAATGCCCCAATTCCACTCTCTTTAACAAACTTTGCAGTTAACGATCTATGTCCCTCTATATCTCCACAAATATAACCACCACCATGAAAATAAAGAATCACCTTGTCTTGATTTGTCTCATCTAGTAAAATCCATTCTGCTGACATACCATCTATAGAAATTGAATGTGTTTTAATATCTGCAGGTAACTTACCAAGCTTTTTTGCCCCTGCAGCAGCCTCTTTGCGAAATTTTAGAACTGATTCATACTGACTCCAATCTATATCTTCTTCCTTCAAGCGAAACTGAAAAAAGTGTCTATTTTGCATTAAAAATTTAATAACTCTTGCTCTAAAACTAATCATTATTAATCTCTCCTATTAAGTTTTTTCTTACAAATATGAGTCCTTTAAACTAATTTTCAAAATCCAGACTTAGCTCCATTCATAAAAAGATCAATACAGCAGTTAATTGACTCATTAGCGTTATAATCTTCTGGGTTAATATATACTGGTTTTATAGCTTCAATAAAAGAAAACTCAAAAAAATCTATCATTGTAAAAATTGGAATATCATTTCGGAGTTCACCTTCTTCTTGACCCATTTCTATAATTTTATATGCTAATATACTGAAACTATCTTTATCACTTTCAATTTGTACTCATTCTATTTTTATACATTCTATAACTATCATATGTAACATATTACCTTTTTATTTTGTTGCTGTCAATAATTATGAGAGCTCATTAACTTGTTTTTATTTAAAAGAGATATAAACCTCTCTTATTAGCTATACATTTAAACACTTATCCTCGAATTATTGTAAAATTCTAACTAATAGCAATATCTTCTATACCATGTTATAATAGAAAAATTGAGAATAAACAAAGGAATGATAAATATGATTACAATTAATGAACTAAGTTTACATTTTGGATCAAGCAAATTATTTAGTGATGTTAACCTTAAATTTACAGAAGGTAATTGCTATGGAATTATTGGTGCTAATGGTGCTGGTAAATCAACCTTTCTAAAAATATTGTCAGGAGAAATCGATTCTACTTCTGGCGACATAATCATACCGCCTAAGAAGAGAATTTCGGTCCTAAAGCAAAACCATTATCAATATGATGAAAGTCCAGTTTTAGAGACTGTTATAATGGGAAATCAGCAATTATATGATATTATGAAAGAAAAAGATGCTATCTATGCAAAAGACGACTTTAGCGATGAAGATGGTATGAGAGCATCTGAATTAGAAGCAGAGTTTGCAGAATTGAACGGATGGGAAGCAGAGTCTGAAGCTGCTCAAATGTTACAGGGTTTAGGAATTGAAGTGGATCTGCATAGCCAAAAAATGAAAGAATTAGATGGTGGAGATAAGGTAAAGGTATTACTGGCTCAAGCTTTATTTGGACAACCAGATATACTATTATTAGATGAGCCTACAAACAACTTAGATATCTTATCTGTGAATTGGCTTGAGGAATTTCTGCTCAATTTTCCCAATATAGTAATTGTTGTTTCCCATGATAGGCACTTCTTAAACACTGTATGTACACATATAGTAGATATTGATTATAAGAAAGTAAAACTATATGTAGGAAATTATGATTTCTGGTACGAATCAAGCAAACTAATACAACAATTGAACAAAAAGGAAAATCAGAAAAAAGAAGCTAAAATAAAAGAGCTAAAAGAATTTATAGCAAGGTTTTCAGCCAATAAGTCAAAATCAAAACAAGCAACTTCTAGAAAAAAGTTGTTAGAGAAAATAGAAATAGAAGAAATGCCTGCCTCTTCTAGAAAATATCCTTTTGTCGGATTTAAAGCTGACAGAGAAGTAGGTAATGAAGTTTTATATGTTGAGAACCTATCCAAGACAATTGATGGAGAAAAAATCTTGGACAATATCACTTTCCGCGTAAATAGAGATGATAAAATAGTCTTTTTAAGTGAAAATGAACTTACCGTTACAACATTATTTAAAATATTAGCAGGCGAAATGGAAGCTGATAGTGGAATAGTCAAATGGGGAGTAACCACCTCACAATCATATTTTCCTAAAGACAATTCAGAGTATTTTAATGACTGTAATTTAGGTTTAATAGACTGGCTAGCTCAATTTTCAGAAGAAAAAACAGAGAGTTTTTTACGAGGATTTTTAGGCAGAATGTTATTTAGCGGTGAAGATGCATTAAAACCTGTTAATGTACTATCAGGAGGAGAAAGGGTACGCTGTATGCTTTCAAGAATGATGCTTTCGGGCTCTAATGTTTTAATTCTTGATCAACCTACTAATCACTTAGATCTTGAATCTATTACTGCTTTAAATAATGGGGTTATTGACTTTAAAGGAAATGTATTATTTACCTCTCACGACCATCAATTTATAGAAACAATAGCAAATAGAGTTATAGATATAAAAAGTGATGGAATCATAGATAAAGTAACTACTTTTGATCGATATATTGAAAGTAATTAAGCTTAATACACTTCAATTTTGAAAAGGGATGTCTCCTCAAGAGAGACACCCCTTATATCTTTACGAGAAAAAATCTACAAGTCCAGTCTTATCAAACTTCCATTTTCATAAATACTCGAACAATATCTGGATCAAACTGACTGCCTGCACATCTATGTAATTCTCCTATAGCTTCCTGGTGGCTCATTGCTTTTTTATAAGGGCGTCCATTAGTCATGACATCATATGCATCTACCACAGCTATTATTCTGGATAACAATGGTATTTCTAATCCCTTCTTTCCCAAGGGATATCCTTTTCCATCCCATCTCTCATGATGGCTTAAAATATAAGGACTTATTTGGGATAATTCCATAGAAGCCTGAGCTATCCTATACCCTGCTTCAGGATGCTTCTTTATTTCCTCCCATTCTTCATCAGTCAAAGGACCTGGCTTATTTAAAATATCAGGATTAACAGCTACTTTTCCCATATCATGAAGCATAGCTAAAAGCCTCAAATCATCTAAGTCGCTACTTATTAACCCCATTTCTTCTCCAAGTCTAATAGCAAGCTTCACCATTCTTTCAGCATGTCCAGCTGATTCATGGCTTTTCTCCGCTAAAGTTTCTTTTAAAGATGATATTAATGAGCTACGATAACTTTTTGTTTCTAATAATTTATGACGATACATTCTATCTTCAGCTTCTTTCATCAAGCTGTCTAAATCTTCATCCTTACTTTTTCTAGTGACATAACCCAAAGATATACTTAATTTTACCCTGGCATCATCCATTTCAGAACACTTTTCTTTTATTCTCTTACTTATCATATGAGTTTCTTTTTCACTCATGCCAGGTAAAAAGACAAAAAACTCATCACCACCCCACCTAAATATAAGTGCGTCTTTTGGACAAACTTCTTCTAATATCTCAGACATTTTCTTTAATAAATAATCACCTGCATTATGACCGAAAACATCATTTGTCACCTTTAAACCATTAAGATCTCCAATAATGATTGATAAGGGCAGTACTCCCTCCTTATACTTAGGTAGTATTTTTTCTAAATAAGTACGGTTATATAAGCCAGTTAGAGTATCAAAATAAGCTGATTTTTGCAAGCTTGAAAACATAGTAAGATTATCAATTGCATTAGCGAATTGACTACATAGAGTACGTAAGGTATTAAAAAGTGAATCTGGTGTTTTATATAATGTGTACAAATTATCAAAAAGTACTGCTCCTACAATACCTGTATTGGTTTTTAAGGGAAACCAGTAAGCAAGGCCATTATCAAGCACTGTATAATCCTTAGTTAAATCTGGCATCTCAGGATAGTATTCAACAGTATATTTAACACCTCTTCCATTAATACCTTTAGCATAAATAATTTCTTTCTCATCATTAAATAAAAATACTGTGACTCGATCAAATTTATAATAATTAACTGTCATCTTCATAAAAATATCAATGAGTTCATCTAAATTATCTATTGACTGTAATTTATTATTAATTTTTATGGAAGTCTCTGCATTTTCTTTTTCCCGAAGAGTATCAGTTTCAAATAAAACAGTACTTAAAGCAAATGATATAGCTTGTTTGAAAAACTTAATTTCCTCAACTAAATCACTCCCTATTAAAGACTTGCTTCTTATTTCTAAGACTCCTAAAAATTTACTTCCTGTATGCAACGGTAATTTTAAATAATGTATCTTTTGAACTTTATCTCTTAAAATCTTATTTTTAATAAGTGGTGGAGATACATCATCTAAAGATATAAAATTAAATCCAGGAATCCAACCTGTGTTAGTATAAATAGCCTCTTCCTTAATATTTTCCATTTTCTCATCTATAACATATAAACTAAGCCTTTCAATACTAATTACATAATTAATCCTATGAAAAATAAATTCAGTTAACTTTTCATAAATAAGGGAATCTTTAGAGTTATTTGTTAAAAAAGTAGCAGACTGTAATCCCACTTTTGACAGATCTTTACTCCAGTTATTCATATCTATCATATTATCTAGCCTCCCAGGACATTTTCACAATTTCCTGTACTTTGAGATCAGTTTTTTTCAAATTAGAATAAATTTTATCATTTATTGAACTATCCCTTTTCTTTAATAAATCCACAATGGCATGTCCTAAGCCTTGAATAATTTGTTTTTCAATAGTAATCCATGCAGGATGAGCAGGGAATACTTTAGAATTAACTGTCTGTTCGTACATTAATTGAATCCTTTCATCGAATACTCTTTTTTGCCAGAACTCATCCTTAAATGCTGATATATTTCCCATTTCATATGTCCATTTACTTATAAATTCATCACTAAGAATAAAATCTACTAAACTCCAGGCTGCAGTTTTTTCTTTTGATTTTGAAGAAACAGCTAAGACAGATCCTCCACCATAGGGGGATGATTTTTTATCTGAGCTAGGAAAAGGAAGAACGCAAAATTCTTTAGGTCCTTGATTCTTATTTTCTTTACACTTAATAGAATTAACTATTCCATTCCAACTACCAATATAAAATAGAGATAAACCGTGGAGATAAAAATCCTCATTAACCTGATAAGGGTGTTTCATCCAATCCTGGTCAATATTACAGGTCATTTTCAAGTCAGCAAAATAACTTATTGTGTCTAAAACAAAGGGATCAGTAAGTATTTCAACACCTTTCTTTTCTATATTCGGAAACTCCCACCCTTTAGACCAGAGAATCGAAAAAAACCGCTGCATACTGTCTCGATCTACATTAAAGGCAATGGATAGAGGGTTAGGAATATTTGAATTACTTTTTTTATGCTCTATTATATTCTTAAGCACTTTTTTAAAACCTCGCCAATCTTTTACATCGCTTTTGCTAATACCTAAATTCGACATATAATCTTTGTGGCCTGCCATTATTATTGTATCAACAAGCCAAGGAAGAGCATGCAGTTCCCCTTCATATTTACAAAGATTGTTTATACCAGGATTTATTGATGATTTTACATCAATATATTCAGGAACCTTATCTAAATATCCCATATGAGCAAAAGTGCTTATCCAACTTGTACCAAGTTGTATGACATCCGGACCAGTACCATTTTTGAAATCCTCAACTAAAGCTGTAAAAACCCTTTCCCAGGTTACAAATTCTACTTGTATTTCAATACTATTTTTACTCTTAAATAGAGAAAACGCTTTCTTTAAATGTTCTAATGCATCAGAATTAATAGTAGAAATTATTATCCAGATTCGCAATTTACTCTTTGGCATAAATAATCAGCTCCTTTATGTAGGGCTTTACTGTGAACCTCTCCACCTAAATCAGAGATTTAGATAGAGCTTCTAACTGCTTCATAAAGAT
>JBBJJH010000052.1 GCA_037623315.1 Halanaerobiaceae bacterium ANBcell28 | reverse complement strand
AGCTATATATGCTATAATTTTCCTCTAGCATCACTCTTTCATAGATTTTTTGACACTATCAATTTTCCTCTTATTAGAGTATTATATCATAAAAATTTAAAATAAATCAAAATATATCTTTTGAATATATTTGAGAGTATGAATTGACTATGATATTAGTAAGATAATGTTATTTATATTTTTTATTATATTAATTATATTTCAATATTGTACCATTAAATTTAAAAAGATGCAGGCTTGGCTTATTAAAGAATTGAAAGCAAGAGGTGTAGAGGTAATATATTAAGTTAGGACAATACAAAAAAGCCAGTAATACTGGCTTTTTTGTATTGTATACTGCTACTTCTTAAACCTTTCAAGATCCTCTTTCCTGATGGCTTTAATGAAATACATGATAAAGAGATAAAAAAGAATCATCAAAAGAAGACTTATGACGGTCTCTAATTTTGTATTTAAACTTAGATAAGAATTTAAACTTTTGATATATGTACTTAAGAAAAAGAGTACTAGACTGGCGAAGATAGGTTTAATAAATGTTTGAATTACATTTATCTTATAACCTATATAGTGTCCGATAGCAATAAAGTTGAGGCTGGCTGATAATACAGCGCCTAGACCAATACTAATAGCAGCAGCATAAATACCTAAAGGACCTCGTGTTAAATAAAAAATACCGAATAACTTTAGTAAAGATCCCAGACCTAAATTAATTACAGATATCTGAGGTTTGCCTAAACCATTTAACATACCATGAGATACCTGCAAATAGTATAAAAATGGTGCTGCAAAGGCCATTGCTGCCAGGAGAGAACCGGCTTCAGGGTATCCGAATAGCAAATCACAGAGCTCTGCCCCAAATTTAGAAAAGACTACAATAATCGGTAAGCCTAAATAAAAGCTAATACGAATTACATCTTGATAGTTGTTTTTAATTTTTTGCATATTATTTCTTGCAAAGGCATCGGAAACATTTGGTACAAGGCTAACAGTCAGAGCAATTGTAATTACAGTAGGTAGAAAAATTAATTGTTCAACCATGCCACTTAGTTGCCCATATAAAGCAGTAGATTCTGCTACACTTAAGCCACTTATTTGTAATTGTCGTGGTATAAGTATAGCTTCTGCACTCATCATTAGGGAGTGAATTATTCTCCCCATGGTAATGGGAATAGCAAGAGCAGCTATAGCTTTTAAATCAGCTTTGTAATTATAGCGCAGATTTCTTTTAATTGTATTTTTTAGTTTTTTGATTTTTTTTCTATGACTACTAATGAAGGTATATATAAATAGGATAATAAGTATTAGTAAACCTGAAAACTCACCTATGCTTATCCCTAATGCAATACCTGCTGCCTGATATTTAATACCTAAATAAGCTACAGCATTGATAATCATTATGGTCGCTAATAGACGGGTGAGTTGTTCACTTATTTGTGATACGGCAGTGGGCATCATGGTGTGCATCCCCTGAAAGAAACCCCTGAAACAGGAGGCTAAAGAACTAAAGAAAAGAGCAGGTAAGATAGCTAATAGAATCATGTATGTTCTTTCATCAGCAAAAATATTTTCTGTAAGAAACTCGGCTAAAAAGAAAACACTTGTGATAATAATAATGCTCATTATAAAGACAACAAGTAGTGAGACTTTTAAAAGATTATAAGAGCCTTGCAGATCATTATTAGCCATTTTCTCTGGAATTATTTTAGAAATAGCAACAGGAAAACCAGCTGTACATATTAAAAGTAGTGTCATGAAGAGAGGAAAGATCATTTGAAAAAGACCTAAGCCTTCATCACCAATAGTTCTTACAATAATAATCCTAAGAGCAAAACCGATAATTCTATTTATAAATCCAGCTAACATAAGTACCAGGGCACCCTGTAAGAAAGATTGTTTTTTCATTAGCAGACATCCCTCACTTTTAGAAGATAGAAGTTTAGAATAAAGCAAACTTCTTTTTCTTACTTAATATATATATGTTTTATTTAATTATGTAGAACAAAATAGACCCTGCCTTAGGGCAGAGCCTATTTTAAACTATTATTAAGTTTTTTTGGATAATTATATGAATATCATCTTACTTTACTATCGTCTGTTTCCAAACCAGGAATTAACTGGTCTGCCATTTTCATAACTTATCCAGGTAGCTCTGCTGCTTTGATCTTGTGGTACTAGTACAGCAGTTCCTTCTTCAAATCTAGTGTTATTATCTCTTAGATAATTTGCTTTCAAAATAGATCTAATGGAAACACCATATTCATAAGCAATGTCAAAGATATATTCTCCACCGTCAGCTACCCTGTGCATTTTGTGTTCATTGAAGTGAGCAGCATTAACAGGCATTAATAATCTTTGTCCTGTATAAACTTCTTCATTAGCTGTCATATTGTTGATAGTTCTGATTCCTTCTTCGGGAACATCATAGAATTCAGCAATATCTTCTAGACTTTCATTTCTTAATACTCTATAGCTGTTATTTACTCTTCTACTATTATTAATTATAGAGCTTAGATTACGATTTGATTCATTTAGAGATATTATCAATACATCTCCAATATGAAGATCTCTAGTGCTATCGATACTATTTGCTCTCATAAGTTCCCTAGTACTAATACCAAAGGTATTAGCTATATTCCAGATGCTTTCACCTTCATTTACTCTGTGGAAAACATAAGGTACATAGTTATTATCTGTATCGTTTTCTCTATTTCTGTCGTTACGTCTACCTCTATTTCTATCTCTATCTTGACCCCTATTATTATCTTCATCTACAGGCTCATTATCGTTAATATCTTCACTTACAGGAATCATAAGTTCTCTACCAACATAGAGATCAAAGGCATTTTCAATATTATTTAATTCAACTAGCTCTTGGACTGTTGTATCAAATCCTTGAGCTATATTCCAGAGAATATCACCTGCTTTTACTGTATAAGTCAAGTAAACATCTACAGGTTCACTAACTTCTTCTTCTACTGGAATTGATAATGTTTGTCCAATATAAATAAAGAAATTAGGAGCTTCTAAATTGTTATGCTCAATGATCTCTTGAATTTTAACACCAAATTCATCAGCAATTCTCCAGAGAAGATCCCCTGATCTAACAGTATAGCTTGTGCTTGTTTTTATACTTTCTTCTTCAGCAATTTTTAATTCTTGACCTATATGAATTGAATTCACATTTCCAAGGTCATTCATCTCAACAATTTCCTCTATGCTAAGTCCTACTTCTTGTGAGATTGTCCAGAGGGAATCACCGCTCTTTACTGTATAAGTGGCTGCCATTACTTGTGTTGCAGAAAACAATATTAAAAATGAAATTAATGCGAATGTTGATATAAATTTTTTCATCTAGTAATTCTCCTTTCAAATATTTAATAATTATGATTACATTAGTTATGATAACATACGTAGGTACTGATAACAATTTCAATTTTTTCCATTTTGCATACTGATATTTACTTTTGTAACTTTTCTAAGTTGCTTTATTAACGATAGGTCTATGTGTTCATTAAGAAATAAATAAATTATTATATTAGATTTTGCAGGATTTTAAAGTTTTTTTGCGAATTATATAATAAATTGCTTTTTAAGTGATATAATTTTTTCAAATGTTACGGGGGGATTATATGTCAGGTTTTCGTAAAATTGATACTGAGGAATTACAGGCAGGGATGAAGGTTGCAAGAGGTGTAGAAAATAGTTATGGCGCCTTATTAGTTTCGGCTGGTATGATCCTTGATGATAATCTAATAAAAAAGTTGAAGAGAACTGGTGTAGATCAAATAGTAATATATGATGAATCTGAAGAACAGATAAATAAGAACTTTTCTAGTTTTTCCGAACAATATCAGAGTAATATAAATAATTTAAAAATTCTTTTTAATTCTGTAGAAAAGAAGCGAGAAATGGATTACTTTCATGTAAAGGATATTGCTGATAAAGCAGTTACAATGGATACAAATAGAGATATAGTCACTATGTTGAGTGTTATAAGAGATGTAGATGAATACACGTATACACACTCAATTAATGTTGGCCTTTTAGCTATGATGTTTGGGCGCTGGGCGGGATTAGATAAAGTACGTGTTAAACAACTGCTTTATGCGGGGATTTTACATGATATAGGAAAGACTAGAGTTCCAGATGAAGTCTTGAATAAAAATGGTAAATTAACTAAAGATGAGTTTGAAGTAATCAAATTACATACGGTACATGGCTATGAAATGGTAAAAAAGTGTAATTTATTACCAGAAAGTGTGGCTAGAGCTGTTTTGTTGCATCATGAGCGTAATAATGGGATAGGGTACCCTTTTGCTTTTAAAAAAGAAAAAATTCCTTTTATGGCTAGAGTTTTAGCTATAGTAGATACTTATGATGCTATGACTTCAGATAGGGTCTATAAAGCTCATAGGCCACCATTTGATGTTTTTCGCTTATTTGAAGAGGACCTGCAAAGTTATGATTTTCTTCTTGCTAAAATATTTATGAGCAATATGGCACAATATTATCTTGGTGAGGTTATTGAACTAGAAGATAATCAAAAGGGAGAAATAGTCTATATTAATCCCTCTAATATTTCCAGACCGATTATTTCTATAAATAACGAGTTTATTGATTTATCAGAAAGCAACTTAAAGATTAAGGAAGTCTATGTAAAAGATCAAATTGACGAAAATATAAGAAAAGAGTTTGAGTTCTAAATTAATTAGCTTTACGTAATGCTTTTCTCTTTTTTCTTGCCTTTTTAATTATAAATTCCATATTTAATGATTTAATAGAAACACCGTCTTTTAAAAAGGTAGCTTTCATGGTATTAAAGCCAAGAAGAAAAGGTATATTAAAACTATTACCTGATTTTTTAGCTTTTACTATTATGAGTCCTACTTTATGCCCGCTTTTGTTCCATTTTTTACTTTTCTTTTTACTTAGAGGTTTAATAGATATGTTATCGATATTTATCAGGAAATTGGCAATGTGTACATCGTCTTGTTTGCTAATTACTTCTACTTCTTTGCCTTGGTATAGTTCAACTAACTTATTGAAAACATCTTCAAAAGTACTTAAGGTTATCATATAAATCCACTCCTTTAATATCTGATGTTACTCATTATTACCAATATTTTTAAAATGATACACGAATTTATAAAAAAACCACCTAAAGGTGGCTTTTTTCTTTAATAATTTGATTTAAGTTCTTTTTTCAAATAAAGTTAGTCTAAAAAAGACCAGGCATATCAGGGAGGTTTAGCTCTCCTATTATTTCTTTTCTTTTATTTGCTTCAATTTCTTTAGCTGCTTTTAAACCGTTATTACTGGCGTCTACAACTGCTTTTATAAGTGTTTCTTTATTTAGAGCACCTATTTGCCCTAGATTTAAATTGTAATCTAAGATTTGTCCTTTACCACTTACAACTGCTGTAATAGTCTTGTTTTCATCTTGTCCTTCTACTTTTATTTCTGCTAGTTCTTCTTTTAATTCAGCCAGCCTTTTCTTTATTGTCTCGATTTTTTCCAGTATGTTCATATTGTTCATGTCCATAGTAAGTCCTCCTTTTTTTTAAAATTATATGCAAATAGAATAAGAAAATGCATAAAAAAAACTCCGAAATTAAAATATTTTTCGGAGTTTTTGCTGAACTGATTAATTATGAAAGCAGATTACTTATAAAAGAAGATGTCTTTCACTTAAACTTATATTCTATAATTACTTAAGTTTTCTTTAAAGTTATGGACTAATACTTCCATTTGTCCAATATAGCCTGTCATTTCTTCTATCTTTTCAGAGTAGTCATTAACACTGGCACTCATTTCTTCAGATGATGCGGAATTTTCTTCAGCGATAGCAGCTAAAGAATTTAAGTTGTCTAAGACTTTAACTATTTTTTTTGTTTCTAAATTTAAATTATCGACGATACCGACTAATTGTTGGGTTGCTATCTCTATATTTGAACTTGAATTTTTATTTGAAGTCGATACGTTTTCTAATAAGTGATAACTTTCTTCAAGGTTTTGAAACTGATTACTTATACCGTTTACTAGTTCTTTAACGTGATCAGTAAATTCTTCAAGGTTTTTCTTGATACTGTCACCAGCTTCTTGGGAATCTTCAGCTAAATCTCTGATCTCATCTGCAACAACAGCAAATCCACGACTATTATCACTTGAACGGGCAGCCTCAATAGAGGCATTAAGAGAGAGTAGATTTGTTTGGCTTGCAATATCGGAAACTGTGTTCACAATTTCCATAATATTAGATATTCTTTTAGATAGTTCAAGACCCATTTCATTAACATTGGCAAAGGCATCTCTAGTTTCGATAATTCTTTTGTTGACATCTTGTACTTCATTAGCTGATTTTTTTATACTCGTAACTGCTTCTTCTAAATTAAGCTTGCTCTCATTTCCTTCTTCAACTAATTCATTTATTTTATTAACATTATTATTAACAATGTAGACAGAATTCTCAGTTTCTGCTGCTTGTTCCTGTGCTCCATTTGCTACTTCGGTCACTACTTGGGATATATGATTAGACACAGTACTCATTTTGTCAGCAATATTTACAAAGTCTTTTGTGAAATTATGCATATCATCAGTACCACCTTTTAGGAAAAGGATGTCTTCTTTAACTTTATTTTTAACATTATTTAATTCACTTTGTAAGTCTGAAAATTCATCCATGGTAACTATGGTATTAGAATTGTCAAAATTCAGTTCTTTTAACTCTGCAAGTTCTTTCTTCAATTCTTTGATAGGACTGCTAATAAAGTGTGTTACTAAGCCTGTAATTAGAGCAGTAAAGACTGCTAGTCCCGTAATATGTAGCCAGGATTCATTATTGAACTCAATTATTTTATTTAATGATAATAAACTAATGATAGAAGCTAATAGAGACGTAATAGCTGTCTTGTATTTTATTTTTCTAAAGATACCAAAAGATAATACTTTGCTGATAAAATATGATTTTTTGTTAGTCAGAGATTCAGCAAATTCTATTCTCACAGTTAGGCTTTTTGGGGTAGCTGTTTCTTCTCGCTTTAATTCCTCAATAGAGATTTCTTCTGAAAAGAAGTTTGCTGAACCTTCTAATAAGCCGAGGAAATAATCAAACAAACCACGCTGTGATTCATATTTTATTTCAATTGTTTTCTTGTCAATAGTATTTGCCTTTAAGCGAGGTGGATTAGCTCCAGGAATCATCTTAGTAAGTTGAAGATGAACAGTATCCATCATTAATAAAAAGTTTTTTAATGTACGTCCTTTGAAATATGATGGAAACCAATTAGAAAAGGAATTTATATTTTCGACGCCAATTTCATGCCATAACTTACTTGTACTTATGTTTAAATTATTTGCAATTGCTTCGATTAATTCAAAAACCCTCTGATCGTCAATATCCATTAATGGTGTGATAATCAAATCATCATCCCAATTAAGTTTACTTTTTGTTTTTACGATAATTTCTTTATTATATAATTTTTCAATTGTTTTTAGCCAGGTGTTAACTATTGTTCCTTTCATTTTACTCCTCCTTATATTAATTTAACTATATTATATAATTAAACAATAAATTAAAAAAACCTGCATATTTCTGAATTATTTTTATTATTTTGTTGCTTTATGTAAAAAAGCAAGTTGATTTCATGAAAGGCATTAGAAATAACTTAGAAGATTAATTAATTTCTTATTCTTTTTAAAAAAGGAAGCTATTTTCATTGTAATTATAGTATAAATTAATTATAATAGGTATTGTAGTTTGGCAAATTATGAATAATTTTTATAAATATTTATTCATAATATTTATTTTCTTTATGGTATTATGAAAAGGTACCCCCTGGGTATAAAACTTTTTAAGTATGTCAATTTAAAAGATTCAAAACTTGTCTTAGTTCCAATACTTAGCAGAATTTAGTTTTAAAGTTTGTTTACTTAAGAAAAAGGGGAGATGTTATATGAAAAAGATTTTAATAATTGTAGGGGTTGTTATTGTACTTGTTGCAGGTTTTATACTAGCTACAGGCGATAGTGAACAGGTTTCAGGACCTGCTAGAATGGTTACTGTTGTCGAAGCTGAAGAAGAAGCTATGATAACTACTGTGTCAGCTGATGGTAGAGCAGTTCCTGAATTAGAGAGGGAAGTAAAAGGGAATTTAAATGGTACTTTAGATGAAGTTTTTGTTGAGAGAGGTTCTTTTGTAGAAAAAGGTCGGGCTATTTATCGTATGGATGATAATAGGTTGCTAAGTTCTTTGGAAACAGCCAGGCTTGATTTACATGAAGCAAGAGGGAATTATCAGAGCTTGTTGGATAATTATAATAATCAGGATAGGCGTAATAATTTAAGATTAGAGGAAAGTCGTAGAAATTTAGAGATTCAATTATTGTCTTATCAAAATGAAGAGAACTCTTTAAATGAACGCAAGACTAATTTAGAGGATCAAATGCTTGAAAGTAAAGAAAATATGGAAAAGGCTTTAGAGACTCTTGAGGATAATAGAATACTATACGAAAGGGATGCTATCCCATATAATACTTTGAAGCAGCATGAAGATAATTACAGGCAGGCTAAACGTAATTATGATAGAGCAAAGTCAAATTATGAGCTTTTTATTAACAATACAATTGTAAATTCTCTAGAACTGGCTCAGCTGAGAGTGGCTAATGCTAGAAATCAACTAGAATCTCTTGAAGCTAGTATTGAAGCTGATAAAATTACTGAAAAGGATTTAGAATTAGCTAGAAATCGTGTAAGAAGGGTAGAAAGTCAAATTAGAGATATAGAAAGAGATATAGAAAGAATTACTGCTTATGCTCCAATCACCGGTACTGTAATTGAAATTGGAGTAAAAGAAGGCGATACAGTTGTTGAGGGGGCTACTGTGGCTAAGATTGCTGACCTATCAAGCTTTATTATTGAGGCTATGGTTGATGAGATACATATAAATCGGGTAGCTTTAGATCAGGAAGTAAATGTAAGTAGTGATGCTTTTGATGAAGAATTAGAAGGTATAGTGCAGTTTATTGCCCCTTCTGGTAGTCAAGTTGGCAATTTAAATAAATATCAGGTTGATATCTTAGTGAGTGATGATAAAGGTTTATTACGTCCTAGTATGCATAGAGTTTCCCCATTTTTTTATGGTAAACAAACCAAAAGTTATCAACAAGTAA
>JBBJJH010000051.1 GCA_037623315.1 Halanaerobiaceae bacterium ANBcell28 | reverse complement strand
CCTGTCCGGATCTGTGAGGGTTCGGCATCGCAAGGTGCCTTCTACTCGACAAATATGCTGCAGACTGTTGAATATGTAAGAGTAAAAAACATTCGAGGGTTTAAATCGAAAAAGCAGGCACCTCCTCGGACCTCCTACTTTTTTGACTCCACAGTAGAATTATTTTTAAAAAAATTAATGGGAGTGAGATAAAAAATGCAAAAGAAATTAATTATTTTATTGTTTTGTTTTAATGTTGCTGTTTTCAATATAGCTATTGCTTTATTACCTAGAGCTGGTACATATTCATATACAACTGGAAATTATGTTGAAAAATTTATTAATAGTAGATATCAATGGGATATTGCTTGGATGGTATTGTTTTCTTGTGTTGTTTTATCTGTTGGTATTTATATTTTTGTTGAAGGTCATTATAAAAACGATAAATGGCAGTAATATTATTATCTAGCAATTAATTAAAAATGTTATGATTTATAAATTTTTTGAATTAGAAATTTAATTTGAAAAAATATAAAGAATATTTATCAGAATAAATAAAGTTGATATAAAAAAAGTAAAAAAGGAGAGAAGTTAGTGGATCAAATCGTTAGCAAGTTACCAAATAATCTAATACAGTATTTCTTAAAATATTGGAAATTAGATTTGGTCCTGCTAATTATTCGATGGTAATTAGTGATATTTGTATTGAAGGACGAATTTGGGGAATGATTATTTATGGTCTCAGGATTTGATTTATTTCGCCATTTAAGAATGGAAAACTATTGATTATAAGAAGGACCCACAATCGAAGTTGATTGTTTTGGATGTAGATAAGAACAGAGAATGTAATGTGTCTAAGGCTAACAAATGATTTATTTACCTAAAGTGTTTGAATCTGACAAAATTATATATACAAAAAATACTATGGAAGTGGTGTTATTTAAGGAGTTTGAAATGAATATTTCTAGTATAAAGAATTGGTTGAAATTGAATCTAAAAGGTAGTTAAACAAAAATATATAGCAAGCAAACTAAATTAATTGTTTTATTTTTTTATGATAAGAAAAAATAAAGTAGGTAACAATGCGGGTAAAGCGCAGGACAGATCGGGGCCCTCCTCGGACCTCCCAATCTGTCCTGCTTGGCAGCATACATCACATAACAAATCAGGAGTATTTCCGCAATTGAGATAAAAAGAAAGCCCAAATCGATTAATTATTAATCTAACTTTGAGCTATAAAATAATGAGTTATTATGAGATACAATTGAGGAAATACTTTGTTGAACGAAGCTGCGGTGCTTAAGCAGTAGTTCTATGGGGTTTTAATAAGATCTCTTTTATTGAAAAACTAAAAATACTTCAACAAGCTAATAAAACTTCAAGAAATAAAAAGAAAATAAACTAAAAAATGACATGCGAGGGCTGCAATTTCCCCCTCCCCATAAAATTAATTTTTATAAAAATGTAAAAGTATATCAGGTGGATCTTTAAAAGTTTTAGGGAACTCATTTTTCATAACAAATTTATTACAACCACAAATAGGACATTTTTTAGTTTCTAGACCTAATTTTTCAATAAGCTGATCTGTTGTTAATCTGAGATACTCAATTATTTTAGTCCTTGTTAGTTTCTTACATAAAAGCAGTTTATTCTTACGGTTTCTGCTAGCCATAATACCAAAATAACGGATCTTTTTAAATTTCTTAGGTAAGATATGCATAAGAAACCTTCTAATAAACTCAAGAACATCAAGAGTCATAAACTTAGTCTTACCATTGTCTTTGGTAGTCTTTATATCTAAAGGTAACTTGGTGATTTTGTACTTTAATAATTCTGCTATTAGCTATAGCAACTCTTTTATGATTTTGATAAAAAAAGCCACTGCGTCAGCAGTTTTGTTCAACAGCAAGGTTTACGGTTCCACTCCTACCGTCGTTCCACCCAAATTGATTCGGTAAGGGCGGTCGCGCTAAGGCTCATCAACTTCGTAAACCTGCGGGACGTTAGACGTTATTTTGCTAGAGGGTTTAGTTTGAACTTCTAAAAAATAAAAATATTGACAATTCAGTTTAAATGTAATACAATATGTATTACGGAGGTGTTGATTTATGATTAGTGTAAGATTATCAAAAGAATTAGAAGAGAAATTAGAATTATTATCTAAGCAAGAAAATGTTACCAAGTCAGATATTATTAAAGAAGCTCTAAATGAATATATTATTGGTCATGAAAAAAAACGAAATCCCTATGACTTAGGGGAAGAGTTATTTGGTAAGCACGGAAGTGGTAAAGGTGATTTATCTAAATCATATAAGAAGAAAGTGAGAGAAAAAATAAATGAAAAGATGTCTCATTGACGCAGGGCCTTTGATAGCTTTGTTTGATAAAGATGATAAATTTCATGTACCAATAAAAGAGTTTATAAAAAAATATCAAGGTCGACTATATACATCATGGCCAGTAATTACAGAAACACTGCACATGTTAAATTTTAGTGTTGATACACAAATGAATTTGTTGAAATGGATTAAAAGAGGAGCTTTAGAAATTAAAGAGATATCTACAGAAGATATTTCAAGAATAATTTATCTTTCAGAAAAGTACTCAGATGTCCCCATGGACTTTGCAGATGCTACTTTAATTATTCTTTCTGAAACAGAGGATATTAAAGAAATAATATCTGTTGATTCAGATTTTTATATTTATAGAGATATTCGTAATGAATATATTAAAAACATATTTAATTATCATTAAAAAGTAAAAAAACAGCAAGGCTTCCGATTCCGCTCCTGTCGTTTCATCCAAATTCATGAGCCTAAGGGCAGTCGCCCTAAGGTTCATGAATTTGGAAACCTGCGGGACGTCAGAGTGTGTGAATACCAGCTAAATAAAAGCATAAATGAAGTTAAAAAGCTTTTATTTTAGGCATAAATAGAAAATTACGTCTATATAGTTGAAAAGATAAAGAGGCCCACTCCCTTAACCTCTTGATTAATTCTTTATTTCCTAATATATTTATCATTCTTTTAATATTGTAGGCACAAAAGGCTAGACCCATATAAAGGAGAATTAAAAAGATATAGAATTGTATAAATAATAAGCTTTTTCAAAAAATGGTCAAAAAAACAAGAATGCCTTTGACAAAATTGGTATATGATGCTATAATTACTATAAGATTCTTTAGATTTGAAATAATTCTATATTAAACATAATTTAATCTATATTTTAATTTAAAAAATAATATATGGAATATATTTCTTTGAATTGGAAACCGGTTTAAATGACTATTTATTATATTATCTAGACTATTATAGTATATATTAAAATAACAATCCTATTTTTAATTTATTTTATCTGATAAGCAATATTGGTCCATATAAGAATTTGGACATGATATTATAATAATTAGTAAAAATAAAATTATAATATCCTTAAACATATAAATTTTAATAGGAAACCGGTTTAAATACAAAATCTAACATGAAACACCCTTAGTATATAAATATATAGACTGAAAAAAACTTATGTTATTCGCTTAAATATAAAATAAATTATGATAATGGTCAAAATGTATATGCCCGTCATAAATTAAAAAAAATATAAGAAAAATAGAAACCGGTTTAAATGTAGAATTTAATTTACTTAGTATTCATTCTTCTAAATAAATTACTTACTTATATTTGGCTTAAATAAGGAAATATAGGTTTTGCAGATTAATTATAAAAGAGTTTGAATTGATAAATTTTCTTGTATCAATGAAATGAATAAATATTTACAAAATAATTTTTAATATTTTAATTACATAAAATAGTTAATCAATTTTGAAAAATATGAAGAGGGTGAAATTTATTGTGTTATAAGTACCTACATATATAGGTATTTATATAAAAAAAATTAGGAGGCGTATAAAGTGAAAAGGAAATTGTTGGTTTTTTTGCTTATGTTAATTTGTTTTACTGTCTTGTTTATGTCGAGTGTACAGGCACAAATTACTTCAAATGAAATTGGTACACATGATGGTTATGACTATGAATTTTGGAAAGACGATGGTGGCATGGGAAGTATGACCCTTAATAGTGGTGGTACTTTCAGCTGTGAATGGAGTGGCATCAATAATATACTATTTCGTAAAGGAAGAAAATTTGATGAAACTCGTACACATCAACAGATCGGAAATATATCAGTAGAATTTGGTGTGGACTACAATCCGTCTGGCAATTCATATTTATGTGTGTATGGTTGGACAACCGATCCTTTAGTAGAATTCTATGTTGTTGACAGTTGGGGTAATTGGCGTCCACCTGGTTCCACATCATTAGGAACAATTACAGTTGACGGCGGAACGTATGATATATATGAAACTACACGAACTCAACAACCTTCAATTATTGGTACTGCAACTTTTCAGCAATATTGGAGTGTTAGGAGGACGAGACGTGAAAGCGGAACTATATCTGTAAGCGAACACTTTAATGCTTGGGAAGAAATGGGAATGCCTCTGGGTAATATGTATGAAGTTGCTTTTACAATAGAAGGATGGCAAAGTAGTGGAAGTGCAGATGTGTATAGAAATGTACTTAGTATTGGAGAATCTCCTACACCACAACCAGGCCCGGGACCAGCACCTGAACCAGGTTCAAGAAGTGCGTTTACAAGAATTCAGGCTGAGGACTATAACAGTTTAGATTCTTCAACTATTGAAGAGATAGGCACAGCTAATGGCGGTAGTGGATTAGGCTATATTTCAAATGGAGATAGTATAACATATAGTAATATTGATTTTGGAAGTGGAGCCTCAGAATTTAAAGCAATTGTTGCGTCAAATGTTTCTTCAGACATTGAGGTCAGATTAAATAATGCAACAGGTACTCTGTTAGGTACTTTATCAGTAAGACCAACAGGTGGATGGAATGATTATACAGAATTATCCACAGCTATTAGCAATGTTACTGGTGTAAATGATTTGGTATTAAGGTTCACAGGTCCTGTTAATATAGATTCTATTGTATTTGAAACTGGAGGAGGATCATCACCAGAACCAACACCAGAACCAACACCAGAACCAACTCCAACACCAGGACCAGGTTCAAGAAATGCGTTTACTAGAATTCAGGCTGAGGAATATAATAGTATTAACTCCTCAAGCATTGAAGAAATAGGTACTGTTAATGGTGGAAGTGGATTAGGATATATATCAGATGGTGACACTGTAACATATAGTAATATAGATTTTGGAAGTGGAGCATCAGAATTTAGTGCATTAGTTGCATCTAATCTTTCTTCGAATATAGAAATTAGATTAAATAGTGCAACAGGTACTCTTTTAGGTACTCTATCAGCAGGACCAACAGGTGGATGGGATGATTATACAGAATTATCTACATCTATAAGTAATGTTACTGGAGTAAATGATTTAGTATTAAGGTTTAGGGGTCCAGTTAATATAGATTCGTTTGTATTTGATACAGGAGGAGGGTCATCACCAGAACCAACTCCAGAACCAACTCCAGAACCAACTTTACCTGGAGACGGAAATCTTTCAGTATCTGTTTCTGAAAACACATGGGCTGGTGGAGCTACAGTAAATGTTACAATAAGAAATGATGGAACATCAGCAGTTAATGCATGGACAGCAAGTTGGGATTTTGTAGGAGATGCTATCATAAACAGCTCCTGGAATGCTGACGTTAACCAGAGTGGTTCTTCAGTAACTGCAAGTAATGCTGGCCATAACGGAACAATACAACCAGGACAATCGGTTTCATTTGGGTTTAACATATCATATAGTGGTTCCTACTCTAGACCATCTATTTCAGTTCAGTAATTGGAATATAATTAGTAATATAAGCAGTTGCATTGTTTCAATGCAACTGCTTTTTTTGGTGTGCCTCGTAAATATAGGAATCAGTAGGCGTAAATCCTATCCACGCTGTTTTAGTCGTATCGGTGTGTGAGGTCAACAATGGCAGGGTGTCTACCGTGAGGTAGAATCTAAAGAGCCTGAGACTGCAGTTAGTCCGGAACATTATGTGAAGCAGAGGTGGCATTTAGTTGTGACGACTCGCCCACAAAACGAGGAAGTTCAATGACTTACCTCAAGGTTTATGTAAAGAGTAAAAGAGCAGGTGAGAGAGTGTTGGAAAGTCTGACAAACTAATATTTTTGATGAAGAAGCGATTAAATTTGCTAAGAAAGGGATATTGGCGTTTGTCAAAATTCCACATTTACACAGAGCTCTTTAATCAGAAATGTTTAATTTTTCTGTTTAATTTGCAAAAGATATGGTATAATTAAATAGATATTTCCAATACTGTATAATTGTGTTTTAAGACTAGCTAATATGAGTTATGCTTTATAATTTTTAGCTAATGATTCTTTAGCAAAATTTGTTTAAAATTTATGGAAGGGTGATGAGATAATGAGAAAAAAATTTTTATGTATGATAATCTTATGTTTATTCCTTGTATCACAGCTTACTATAGCAGAAGATATTCTTTATGGAGATTTAAACAATGATGGATTTATTGATAGTTTAGACTTAGTAGTTATGGAAAGATACATATTGGGAATGATTGATGATTTTGCAGCTCCTTTTTATGTAGCTGATTTAGATGGAGACACAAGAATTACTAGTTTTGATGCCGTATTATTAGCACGTTATATAAACGGTGAAATAGAAAACTTTCCAGTTGACGATAACCTTAGAAATATAAGCACTATGGAATTGATTAAAGACATGGGAATTGGTTGGAATTTAGGAAACTCTCTTGAAGCTTGTGGTGAATGGATTAATGGAAATTCTATTTCAGATTATGAAACGGCTTGGGGAAATCCTTTAACAACACAAGAAATGATAGCTGGTATTAAAGATATTGGTTTTAATTCAGTAAGAATTCCCGTTGCTTGGTCTAATCTTATGACTGATGATTACACTATCGATTTAGAACTAATGGATAGAGTTGAAGAGGTAGTAAATTATGTACTTGGATACTGATATGTATGCAGTTATAAATATACATTGGGATGGGGGCTGGATTCATAAAGCATCTACTGATTATGAAGGAACTCTAGAAAAATATTTAACAATCTGGACTCAAGTTTCTGAGCGCTTTAAAGAATATCCTGACTATCTTTTATTTGAGTCAATGAATGAAGAAGGTGTTTTTGAAGACGTTTGGAATCGGTATAGTAAAATTGGTGATAAAACTAGAGCTTATAATATACTTAATGATCTTAATCAGGAATTTGTAGACTTAGTTCGTTCCTCAGGTGGGAACAATGCAAGGAGACATTTATTAATTGCTGGGTATGCAACAGATATTGATTTAACAATTGATAGTGCATTTAAAATGCCAGTAGATCCTGAGAATAGATCTGCTGTCAAGGTTCATTATTATACTCCGTCCACTTTTACTATATTGGTAGAAGACGCAGACTGGGGAGAAGCAGCTTATTATTGGGGAAGTGATTCAGAGATACAAAGGGTTAAAATAGATTTGGAAAAGATGAAAACAAATTATATAGACAGAGGAATAGCTGTTGTTTTAGGAGAATATGGCGCATATACGAGAAATAAAGATCCGGAAAGTGTTAGGAAATATATTGTTACAGTTACAGAACTTGCACTTGAAATAGGGATACATCCTATGCTTTGGGATAATGGTGAACATTATAATAGGGATACATACTCCTTTAGAGATATTATTTTAGAAGAGCAATTTAGGCTAATAGCCTCTGGATTATAATATGATAAGTAAAATAGATAAAAATATTATGTATTGATACATTTATCCTAAATCCTCATTTCATTTGAATCTATATACCTATTATAAATGGAGCTGAAATGAGGTGCTAGGATTTATTAAGAATCAATTTTTTGCAGTTTCTAAGTTTAGAAATGTAAAGCTAGGTCAAATAATTATATGGTGGTGATCTAATATGAAAAAAGCTATTATAATAGGAGCATCTTCAGGTATAGGCAAAGAACTTACAAAAGTTTTATCAGAAAATAATTATCAGCTCGGCTTAGTTGCCAGAAGAACAGAATTATTAAAAGAACTGCAAAATGAATTAAAAACTAAATCATTTCTTAAAAGCTTTGATATTTCAAATGTGGAAGAAGCGATGAATCATCTTCAAGAATTGATCAATGAAATGAAGGAAGTAGATCTAATTATTATATGTGCTGGCTGTGGTTTTGAAAATCATGATCTTGAATTTGAAAAAGAGAAAAGAACCATAGATGTGAATGTTTCCGGTTTTTCTGCTATGATTAATCTTGCTTATAAGTATTTTTCCAGACAAGGATCTGGCCATATAGTAGGTATTTCATCTATAGCAGCTATTAGAGGTGGTGCGGATTCTCCTGCTTATTATGCATCTAAGTCTTTTGTCTCTAATTATATGGAAGGTTTAAGGGTTAAAGCAAGCAAAGAGAAGAGGTCTATTATAATAACAGATGTAAAACCAGGTTTTGTTGACACAGCTATGGCACAGGGAGAAGGTTTGTTTTGGCTTGCTTCACCTGAGAAGGCAGCTAGACAAATTTATATAGTAATAACAAAAAAGAAAAAGCATGCTTATATTACAAAAAGATGGGCTCTAATAGCCTGTTTGCTAAAAATATTACCTGAATCTATATATAAAAGAATTTAATTTTGAAATAATAGATTTTGTACTAAGGAGGTTTCTATGGTTAGATATAAACTAATGGAGAGAGTATTATTTATCGGTTTTTTAGCCTTATTAATTTTAATGGGGTCAATTATTGTAATTGATTATTATGTTAGTAGTATAGGATCAATTCATTTATATAATATAGACGAAGTTCCTGAAGTTGATGCCATAATAGTTTTTGGTGCATATGTATTCCCAGATGGAAGGGTATCGACAATGCTTAGAGATAGATTAGATTATGGATATAAGTTATATCAGTTAAAAAATAGTGATAGAATACTTGTAAGTGGTGATAATGGACAAGTTGGCTATGATGAAGTAAATGGAATGAGAGAATATTTGCAAGCTAAAGGTGTTCCAAGAGAACATATATTTATGGATCATGCGGGCTTTAATTCATATGATTCCTTGTATAGGGCCAGAGATATATTTGAAATTGATAAAGCAATTTTGGTATCTCAGGAGTATCACCTGGAGAGAGCATTATATATTGCCGATAGACTGGGAATTGAAGCCTATGGTGTTGCATCAGATCCTCGTACATATACACGGATGAGATATTATAGATTTAGGGAAGTCGGAGCAAGGTTTAAAGCATTTCTACAAGCTGGAATACTTAAACCTGAACCAAGATACTTAGGAGAGACTATACCTATTTGGAATAGCGGAGAACTTACAGATAATGGGAAGAGTTAGCTAAAGGATTAGAATCTAAAGAAGGTGCACCTCTCCACCTAAATCAGAGATTTAGATAGAGCTTCTAACTGCTTCATAAAGAT
>JBBJJH010000050.1 GCA_037623315.1 Halanaerobiaceae bacterium ANBcell28 | reverse complement strand
TTATTAATAAGAAGGACTTGACAAATATTAAAAAAGTTTATGCAAAGCTAGTGATTAAACATATAAAACTTTAACAAAAAAAATAAATCAGCAAGCCATATAGAACATTGGCATTTGCTGATTTATTCTAAAATCTCTTCTTATAAAAACTAAGTTTTAATTTTTAAATTTTTTAGTATAAGAATCTACAAATTCAGCACATCTTGCAGATGCTAAGTCTAGAAAATCATAAAAAGTAAGTTCAGATTTACTTTTTGGTTTATCTGAAATAGATCTTATTACTACATATGGTATTTCACATAGTAAACAAACATGAGCAATTGCTGCTGCTTCCATATCATCACAATATGCTCCAAATTCTTCGAATAGCTCTGCTTTTATATCAGGGTCATTATGAAATTGATCACCTGTAGCTATAGGCCCAATCATAATATTATATGTATCATTTTTTATTTTTCCCATTACCTCTTTACATTGTTCAATAAGTTTTTTATCTGCTTTAATAAATCTGTCGTCTAAATCTGAAAGGTAACCCTTTTCGTGACCAAATATAGTAAGATCTACATCATGATATATAGATGAGCTTGATATTACCACATCACCTATTTCAAGCTCAGGATTTAAAGCTCCAGCAGAACCGATATTGATAATCGAATCTGGCTTATATTTATCAATCATTATTTGTGTACATCTAGCTGCATTAACTTTACCAATACCTGATTGACCAATAACACATTCAATTCCATTAATATAACCCTTCCAGTACTTGATAGCATAATACTCTTTTAATTCTTTATCAGAAAGCTTTTCTAAAATAGCAGCCACTTCCTGATCCATAGCTCCAATTATTCCAAGCAAGTTCACCCACTCCTCAAAACTAATAATTACGTATCGTGAAATATATTTGGCAAAACTAATCTGGATAAATCATATTTCCTTCTTTAATATCTGATAAGACTTCAAGATACTTTTTAGCATAAAACTTTGCCATAGGTAAATTCATATCAAGATAATTTCCACAATCTTTAGCTGTAGCTCCTGGTATCTCATCATCAAAATCAATAATAAAATTGCATAAATCAATTAATAGATTATTAATATCTTTAGGCTTATAATCTCCATTAAGTAATAAATAAAAACCTGTTCGACAGCCCATTGGACCAAAGTAAATTGTTTTATCCGCATAATCTTCACTATTTCTTAAGAAAGTAGCTCCTAAATGTTCAAAAGCATGTACTTCACCTGTATTCATAACTGGCTCTATATTTGGATTAGTTATTCGCAAATCAAAGGTAGTTATAGCTCCCTCTCCTACCTTATCTTTTCTTGAAACATATACACCAGGTTCTAGTTTTATATGGTCAACTGTAAAGCTACTTATTTTTTCCATCAATAAACCTCCTTAAATATGTGAAACAATATCATTTTTCAAATCTTTATTTCTTAATTTACATTGTATTACACTTAATATAAACAAGTCAATAATTTAAACTAGTTATAGTATAGAATTATATCAGCTAAGAATCATTATCTTCAATAACATAACCCTTTTCATACAAAGTTACAGATGTGGATGCTGATACTGTCCCCGATATACTTATCCTGCTTATATATTCTCCATTTAACTCATATCTTTTGTTTCCCGAACCGCTTTCACGTAATATACTATTGCCATTTATGTCATATAGTTCAACAACTCCTGATTCTATTAGTGGAAATCTTACCACAAGTAAATCAACTTCATATTCTGGGTTTATATTTATCGTTCTACTTATCCAATGGTTTGAACATCTTATCGGAGGCAAATCAATTATAGGATCATAACATACAACTTCTCCAGGATTAATATTTAATACTATATCTTCAATTAATACGTTCCTATCTAAATTTAAAGAAATATTCATATCTCGTGAATTTCTACCTTTAGCTTGTAGTAACCATCCTTATCCGTGATAGTAGAATATCCATAATGTGAAATTTCTGCATTCCATATTGGGTTTCCTAATTTTGATTTTAATTTGCCTTCAATATATCCATAATCAGTTATTAAATTTATATATATTTCAGTCGTACGATCGCTAAATACTGTTATTGACTGCGTTTGGCTATTATAGTCTTTTTTTCTTACCCTGATAGAATATGTACCTTGTTCTAAGTCCTCCCATTCAGCTATGCTTCCTGTTTTAAGTAAATCTTTCCCTAATATTTCTATTTCGCCTTCTATGGGATTATCATTATCATCAAGAATATGAACTATTAAATTACCTCGACCTGTTATTATTAACTGCACTAACTTCAACTACCTCAACACCAGTAACTTTTTCTAATTCTTGCTTAACATGTGCTATTTGCCTGTTGATAACTTTTGGTTTATTTATTATAAAAAAATGGGAAAACTCTATTATATCTTTTGCAGCTTAAAATAAACTCCATCCCATAGTGCAACTATTGAAACTTCATCTTTTAGATAAAATAGACGACTGAAACCTGAAAATTGATCACCATTATCTATGCCCACTTCTACTGAAATTATTTGTTCTGAATTTATACCAATATCAATTGCAGATACTCCTTTATGTCCTATTCAAAATTCTAATTCTGATATTAGCTCTATATTATATCTTGGTTTAAAAGCTAATACTTCATTATCTTTTGCATTATGAAAATAATAAAGATCCTCTTGAAATTCTATTCTCTTGCCAATAAAGGTATCTATTTTTTTATCGTTCATTGCATAAATAGGGGCAGTCCTTATGGTATCAGTAATTTCCCAGCTTCCATAAAGACTATTTTTTACATATTCTTTGTTGCGCTGAATTCGCTTGTTTATTATATCTAAAGATAAGTCTTTAATTTCATTATCAATACCATCTATATCATTTAATGCATTATATCTTTTTTGTAACTCTTCTAGTTGTAAATCGAACCTATCCACCCTTTCTAGTCCTGTATTAGCTAATAATATAGCATCCAGTCGTTTTACATTATCAATATTTTCTTCTAAGGCAAGCAAAAAATTTTCTGGATACTTTGTAATCAATGAACCTAATAATATATCCAATTCTGAAGCATGGGCTCCATCTGTTAGATACCTTAATCTAAAGATAATATTTATATTTACTACATCTCCTGAAGCAACAAGCAGATCATCTGAATATTTTCCAGTAAAAAAATCGTTTATTGCTTGTGGCTTATTCAATCTTTCTTCATATGAGACTGAATTCTTGGGTAATAACTCTAATAATAAATTAGCATTTTCTTCATTTCCATTTTCCATATACTCTATAAACCTTTTGTTAATTTCATCCCAATTATATTCTTCAGCATAAGTTGCTGTGACAGGTAAAATTAATAAAACCATAATTAAGGAAAACATAATTAGATTATTAAATTTTAACATTTTACAATCACCTTGTAACCCTCCTCAAACATCTCCTCTGACTCCTAGTACTACCACAAAATTTTGTACTCATATGTACCAAGATTAGCACCAATAAATTTTAATATTAGATTTCCCTCTTCACTTATATCACTTCTACTTAATGAGCGGAATCCTTTCATATGCCTATCCGCTTCTTCAAAATTACCTCTCTCAATTTCAATTAAAGCTGCATATAAAGACGCTTCATCTAAAAGAAAGTTATTTCTGTTATTTGCTTTTACTAAAAATTTTAATGCCTTATCCTTTTCATCATTCCAAAAATGAGCAACACCCTTCATTGTATAGTATGCAAGCATACCTCTACTATTTAGGCTATCAATTTCAAGATTTGAATTCAAAACATCATTATGCTTCCACAGAAAATAATTAATATACATATTAATAAAATCTTCATTATCTCTATACCTGTACATATAATTTAATTTTTCTATTGTACTAGCAGCTTCAGAATTTCTTGCCACTATTCTTTGAAAGAATGGTAATGGTAATTTATTTGTTTGCCGAAATTTATCCCAATCTTTTTTAATAAAATGATATCTAACTAGTTTAGCATGATATTGTAGATAATAACGAGTAATATCTTCGTACTCTTGTAATCCTTCCTCTATTAATTCAAGAGCAAGCTCTTCTTTTCCTAAAGCAAAATATAAATCCATTAAATTAAATGCTGCTGGTGCATATTCATATACTTTAGATATAGTAGTATTTTCTAATGCCCATTCCAAATGTTTAATCGCTCTGTCATAATCCTGTGTTCTAAAGTAAAGTCTTCCTAAGCGTTCTATGAATAAATTACTGCGAAAGACAGATTCCTCTAGTATCTCTAAATATTCTTCAGAATATTTCAATGCCTCTTCATATCTATATAAATCGAATAATATCTTCGTTCTTCTCCTATAAAAACTTGGTATCCTATAATGATTAAGATTTTTAGATAAAATTTGGTTTATAAGCTCTAACTCCACCTCATATTCAGCCTGTCTTTGTAATTCAATTATAGCGGTATTATATATATCACTAATTATATTTACGTCTTCATAAGTTAAAACATAATCTAATCTAGACATCATATCTTCAAATCTTTTTTCTTGTATTAAACTTCGTATCTCTTGCCTTTCTTTATCAATATCCAGATCACTGGCAGAAACAAAGTTATTTATATAAAAGATAAAAAGTAAGAATAATAAAATAATAATAACATATTTCATTTATATTCACTCCTTATTAAAAAATCATATATCTTTCCAACTTCTTTTCACTTTTTATTAAACTTTACTTTTAAAATAGTTATATTATAAACTATCTAATTGTTCCCAAAATAAAACTCTATTATCAATATTTTAAAATTGGCTCATAATTATTAATAACCATATCTTTTTCTTCTTTATATTTATCATCATATATTATCTCTAAATTTGCAAAACGTTCTCTTTTCAAATTTTCACCTCATAATAAGTAAAATTAGTAAGAGACCTTAGTTATATTTCTTAAGATAATAAGGTCTCTATTTTTTTCTAATATCATATATGCAAATAATTATTATTGAGATACTGGTACACCTCCTGGATTTGATATTATTTCAGTTAAATCTACACCTATCCCCTACAACATTGCTGCTGATAATCCATATACTGCCCAATCTCTAATTTCTCCCGCATCCTAGTTCCTGTAACATTTTTAATGGCATTTACTTCCTGGATAAGATTACCGGCAGGGTCGTAGTTGTATTCCTGTATAAAAAAGCCATTGTTATATGCTTTTATAAGGTCTACTTAGCAAAAAATATTGTTAGTTTATAAATATTTTAATTAAGCATCTGAATTAAGTGAAATTTAAAATTTAATCAATCTTTATAATACTTAAAATACGATAAATTTAAAACTGCTCTTATTATCAGTGGGAAAATAATAATAAATGGTACTGTAATAATAATTTCATAAAATAATGAGTGGTAATTTTGTTGAGATATTATTAAAATCAATCTATATATATCAGAAAATAATTGGGAAAAATAAATTCCTGCTCCTCCAAAATAAAAAATTTTATAAGAAATTTTCTTAGGAACTCTTCCAAAAATTTTTTTAATAATTTCCATATCAAAATCCTCCGATTTGTTTAATATTTAATTTTATAGTCTAATGGATTATATTTGAATTTTTCTAATCAAAGTTTATGGCCTTGAATATTACCCCGGCTATCCTTACGACCTCTTTCATATTGATTCATATTCCAGACTTGATCTGTACACTCTGCCAGTACATTATGAGATCTTCCATCATAGTAATAGCCACTTACTTCAATCCACAATAATTTCCATAGAAATATTTGAATTATTTACCTTTCCATCAAAATTTAATGAATATGGTGAATTATCAAAAGAAGATATAGAACTAAAACAAGTAAGTAAGATGAATAAAACAATACATATATATATTTTTTTCATATTAACCTCCAATTTTTATTAGATATAGCACAATTACATAGCATATCCAATATCAAGGAACAATTTTGATTACTATTTTATATAATACAATAAATCCTAATGCCGGAAATAATACTTCTATTAAAGATAGAAAATTTAATGATAGAATTCTATATAATATCATTCTTGAAATATTATATATATAAAAATACATAAGAAAGCTTTCTAATGACATACTTTTTTAACCACAAAAATATTTTTAAAGAATTTTTTTGATTTATTCAAGTAATCACATGAATTAATTAAATAAACAATTATAAAAGACAATACTATCGATATAGCATTTAATTTTGTCATACTTAATCACATCCTAAAAAGAATTATATCTTTCACTCAAACTCTCACACTTTAATGGTTTGAAACATCATAATGGAATTCCCTATTACCTGCCTGTATAAGTTGATTGCCTGAATTGTATTGATATTCAATACTTCCCCAGGCATTAACTTCCTGAGTAAGATTACCAGCAGGGTCATAGTTGTATTCCTGTATATAAAAGCCATTGTTATATGCTTTTAAAGGTCTGCCATCTCTAATTTCTTGATGTAGTTCTTCTACCTGAGGTAGAAATTGATGAATTATCTATATCAAAACTTATTCATTTTCACCATTAAATAAGAAAATGATATACTAATTTAAAATAAAGTATATCATTTTCTTAACTCAACTAAAAACACAAATTATTCTTCAATTTTAGGAAGTTCCAACAAGATATAAGTGGCAGCTTCTCGATGTGCATGAACATCTCTTCTGTAATTTGCAAGTACAAGTAGTAAATGATGATTGGATGTATAGATATCTATTAATTCTTTATCAAACGAATACAATTCTTTTGTATCTTTAGTTTCAATATTATAAAGAAATATTTTATTATCATATTCATAAACTACATTATCACCAGAAAATTTTGCATTATGATAGTTTTTCTCAATTATCTCCATCTCTTTTTCTTTAAGATTATAAACGTACAATTCTGTATAATATTGCTTTATTCCATCTTTACTATAGAAATTGCCATATATTAATATGTTTTTCCTATCATAATTAATAACAGGGCGAGTTATTTCTTCAATATATATAATATTCTCAATCTCACCTGTTTTAATATTTAATTCATTTAATGTATTTTGTTCACTATCTACAAAGTATATGTTATCTTTATGATGAACCAAAATAGAAGGTCTAGCAGCAGTGTTTGGTAGCTCAGTCTTCCAATTTAATTTTCTATCACTGATATTTATACTGTATATTACATTAATATCATATCCTTTAATTATAGGGATAATTATATTATCTTCATTTATCACCATAGGATCTCTTACATATTTAATTTGATGATGAAACTCATAAATTTCTTCTATAGTTTCATCTTTCAAATCTATACTATTAAGTACAAATCTATCATATCCATTTTCTCTTGCTATAAAATAGAGTTTACATTTCGATCCCAATTGAGTCGCCATTGCTTTTCCTTCAATATCATATTTTTTTAAATACTCGCCAGTAGATATATCTATTTCATATATTTTCTCAGACTGTTCTGTTCCAGTATATAATTTGTTCTTATACAATACTGGTTGATTATAAGTATATACTACCTCACCTATTTTATCTATCCATTCTATTTTGCCGTCCTCTAAGTTAATAACCTTTAATCCTCCAGTTCCAATTAATATTATCTTAGAGTTTCCATAGAATTGAGCATTATATAATTCTCCTTTTAATTTAGTCCTCCACAATATGTCCTTATCTCTATTCACTATATTTATCAAAAGAGTTATAGATATAAGAATAATTATTATTAATATTTTGAAAGTATTATTAATCATCCTTCATCACATCCCTTGCATCAATTATATGCAATTCTCCATATTTTATTTGTTCTTCATATCTTTTAAAGGGGTTTCTTGATTTTGAATTAACTGTAACAGTACTTGTTCTTGTATTATTTAATTCATCAAGTATTTTTTCAGCACAGGTATTTGGTACCATAACACAACCATATGTTGTTCCACTACCAGTAAAATGCAATCTCAAATGTTCTCGCTCTGCTTGATCTTGATCTTCAAAATATACTTTATCATCACCATAATTAGTATCCTGAGCTTCTAACCTATGATATAACTTATACCCTATTAATGGGTTGTCAGGATGTGTATGTTCTAAAATATCATATGTGCCAAAAGGAGCATAATAGTTAGAATCATCTAGTTCTCCCCATACAAGACCTCCTGATTTTACATCATCAACTCTAAAACTTTCTTCTGTGTCCATATTAGTCACATCCATATGACCTGAAGCTGTTTTACCACCAGCAGGATTAGTAGTGATCTCTGTAACATAATAATTTATCTGTACCTCTAACCCCAAAGGATCCCAGAGATTAACAGGATCAGAACTCACATACTGATACCAGTTCATACCATCACGGATAGGATCAGGTGTCAGCCATCTTTTACTCACCGGGTTATATGTCCTGTAAGCAAAGGAATACATCCAGGTTTCAGCTTCAAATCTCTGTCCTGTAAATCCATAAGGATTGTTCTTCTGCATGTTTCTAAAACGACCCTGATATGGATTACCATAGACATCATAGCTATATCTTTCTACTACATTAGAATTTCTACCAACCTAGTCCATCTTTATGATAGAAATTAATATCTTCTCTTGGATTACGTGGATTTGGGTTCTTGAAGTTATTGAAAGCTACAAGACTATGACCATAAAAATATTCATTAATATAATCTGTTTGTACTGTATTATGTTGATTACCCCTGTTGTTTCCTCTATTATTACCCTGGCTATTATTCACTAGATTCTGATACTCTGCCAGCACATTTACACCTAGTCCATCGTAATAATAGCCACTTACTTCAATCCTTCCACCATTGCCAGGAGTTAGCTCTTTACTGATTCTCCTATTCAAGGCATCATAGGCATATTCAATTGTTCCGGTAAAAGGATGTTCTCCAGCAAAAAGCTTATGCTTATTACTTAGATTGCTGACTTTTGTGAGTCTGATTTCATCAATTAATTAAATATCAGATATTCTTTTTACATCAAAATATACTCCATCCCACAATATTACTAACGAATTTTCATCCTTAATCCAAAATCGACGACCGAAACCTGAATATCTCTCCCAATTTTTATTATAAACCTCAACAGCAATTACTAACCCTTTATCGATTCCTATATTTTCTAAAAAAATTCCTCTATTATTTTTCCAAAAATCTAATTCAGATAATAACCTTATATCATATTCTGGATCTAGTGTTTTATGATGAATATATTTACTATGTTCAATGGATAAAATATTTCTTTTATAAATTATCTCGCTTCCAATAAGACTTTTGATTTTTTCCTCATCCATAGCATAAATGGGGGCAGTTGTCAAACCTGTTATTTTCCAGTTTCCATATACAATATTTTTTATTTCATCTAATGAACTTAAGCTAATTATAAATGAATATTTTTTTCTCCAGTTGGAGACATCCACGTTCCTTCTATTATATTATCTAACTTAATTTTACCTTTAAAAATTCCTACCAATTCATTATTGTTATATTCTTTCAACAATATGTATTCATATTCTTCTATTAAACCTTCTAAATCAAGTATTTGATCATATTTTTCATAATGAATGGAGCCAATCAAATTATTTCCTTCAACAATTATTTCCATAGAAATATTTGAATTATTTACCTTTCCATTATAAATTAATGAATATGGTGACTTAGCAAAAGAAGAAATAGAACTAAAACAAGTAAATAAGATGAATAAAACAATATAAATATATATCTTTTTCATAATAACCTCCAGTTTTTATTAGATAGATCACAATTACATAGCAACTACTAACGCAATGTAACTTTAAAAATGATTTCTATTATAATCACCTTCAAAGAACATTTCTAATTCATCGCTTCTTCTGTTTACCAAGCCTTGACTGACTTGACCATTTACTAATCTCCATTCTCTCCATTCCCTTTCCATAGCTTCTAAATCGACACTGTTTAATTCTCTTACCGCGTTAGAGTTCCTAAATGCATTATCTCCTATATTAAACGCCAAGCTTACACAAGCATCAAATTCATGTTGTTCTAGATCAACCGTAACAGCCTCATTAACAGCTTCTTCAAATCTTATAACATCTGTTCTTAATAATTCTAATCCTTCTTCTTCGGTCATTGGTTCATAAAAAGTTTCGCCAGGTTGAATTAAATGCCCATACCCTATAGTAGGTAAACCACCTTGATCTTCATATATATATGCTGAAAATCCTTCATATCCTGCAATAAAGTTAAGGCCTTCATCGCTTAAAACAAGATTGTTACCTACATTCTCATCATAATCCTCAGCACACAACCCCAATGGATCCCACAAATTAACAGGATCAGAACTCACATACTGATACCAGTTCATACCATCACGGATAGGATCAGGAGTCATCCATCTCTTACTCACCGGGTTATATGTCCGATAAGCAAAAGATTACATCCAGGTTTCTGCTTCAAATCTCTGTCCTGTAAATCCATAAGGATTGTTCTTCTGCATATTACTAAAACGACCCTGATATGGATTACCATAGACATCATAGCTGTATCTTTCTACTACATTAGAATTTTTACCTGTTATCATAGTCATTGAACCTAGTCCATCTTTATGATAGAAATTAATATCTTCTCTTGGATTACGTGGATTTGGATTCTTGAAGTTATTGAAAGCTACAAGACTATGACCATAGAAATATTCATTAATATAATCTATTTGTACTGTATTATTTTAATTATTGTTTCCTCTGTTATTACCCTGGCTATTATTCACTAAGTTCTGATACTCTGCCAGTACATTTACACCTAGTCCATCATAATAATAGCCACTTACTTCAATCCTGCCACCATTACCAGGAGTCAATTCTTTACTGATCCTCCTATTCAAGGCATCATAGGCATATTCAATTGTTCCTGTAAAAGGATGTTCTCCTGCAAAAAGCTTATGATTATTACTTAGATTACTTACTTGTGTAAGTCTGTTTTCATAGTTATATTGATATTCTGCAAAGTTGCCATCATATCCTTCTTTTAAGAGATTACCATTACATCATAATGGAATTCCTATTACTTGCCTGTATAAGTTGATTTATTACGTTCCTTATTATATAAATATTTAAAAATAAGATATGCTCATTGTACAAGCATATCTTATTCAATAAATTTTTCATTTAACTGTTTATATCAATTTCAAGAATAATTCTTTCTCTTCTAGAGATTGCTAATTGTATTATTATAAGACTTAATCCCTAATCACTTCATACGCCCCTTCAACTTCCTTTATAGCTTCACTATCTGTAATTATTATATCTTATAATTTGTTGCTCTCAAACTATATTATTTAATAATTCGCTTTCTTTTATTTACTATTTTCTTTTTTTTCAAAACAAAACTCTTTTTCTTGCAATTTTATTGCATATACAGAAATTGGAGTTAAAAACAAATAGCTGGTATAGGGTATAATACCTAATTTCGGAGTATCTCTAGCAAATAATATATCACCTGAAAAGAAAGCTATATCATTTAAGCCAATAATTTCTCCCAAAAAAAGATTCATCATTATAACCAAAACTAGTAATCCACCTACTTTAAGTGAAAACTTATTACCCCATTTAGAATTTCTTGCATAAAAATGGTTTATCAAACCAAACCAGTAAATTAAAAATGTAGAATAAGGTATTCCTAATAAGTAGTACTGATATTTTGTATTTATTAAACCTATAATATTATCAGTATCATGTTTCATATATTACTCACTCCTTTTTATTACGTATTGTAAAAAAATCTTTTAAAATATATTGTCAAAACCCTATTCTAGTAGGGATTTGAGCTTAAATACTTGTCACCCCCCTCATTTTGAGGTATATTTAGGTTGTATAATTACCTTTTTAAACCACAAATTGAAAAGGCGGTGACAAACTTTGAAACAAGTTATTAAAATCTTATTAGTTTATATTCAAATTCAATATCATATTATTTGTTATCTCATGACTTTGCTTGTTAGTAAAGACTTCATGCCCAAAGATGAAGTACCTATTAGCAAAAAGTATCATCATCTGCAAGTTGATGACTTACCTATTATTAAAGTCCTGGAAAAGCTGGATTATCAAGAACTAATCTTTGATTATCAACAGAAACATGGTAAAGTTCTTAAGCCAATTAATAGGCGTAATGCCAAATACAAAGTTCCTAAATCAGTGACCTGCCCTCGATGTGGTGCTCCACACATTTATCTTTATGATAATACTGGCGGTCGTGGTCAATACCTTTGTAAAGTTTGTAAGA
>JBBJJH010000049.1 GCA_037623315.1 Halanaerobiaceae bacterium ANBcell28 | reverse complement strand
ATAGATTTTTGCTGTTGAAACTTTTGTAAATAAAATTTACTCTTTATAGCTGATAGAGGAACTTTTCTTTTGACTTTTTTGTTATTCTTGTGGTAATATTTTTAGTAGAAGCTTTGTTTATTACTTAAAATATCAAGTTATGAAGTCAAATTACTAATAAAGGAAGTGAATAGATATGCCAAAGAAAAATTATAGAAAACGCAGAATAGAACAAGGCTTATGTCCTAAATGTGGTCAAGAAAATGATAGAGAAGGTTATTTATGTAGTACATGTTTAGTGCTAGAAAATGAAAGAAAAAGAAAATGGGCTGAAAGAAAAAGGCTTGATTTAATCTGTCCTTCATGTGGTAATGATTTGGATAATAAAAATTATAGTGTTTGTAATGACTGTTTGGAAAAAGCCAGAAAAAGACAACAAGAAGTTAGAGATTATAGACGAGCTAATAATTTATGTATTCGTTGTGGTGGATCCTTAGCTAATTTGGAAAAATCTATCTGTAAACATTGTAGTCAAAAGAATAAAAAAGGAAAAAAGCATGCTTCTTAATATAAAGAATAGTTAATTTACTTATACTATATATCCGGATAGAAAAGAGCTTATATGTAGATTCTAGTTTATTAAGATATAATTTATTTTAAGATATAATTATTAAATTAAAAGAAGGGAGGTAGATCACTGATCTACCTCTTGTTTGCTTTTCTTATTATTTTTTAAAATGCAAAGATCTTTTAGCAAATACCACTAAAACTAAGAAGCAAGAGAATAAGAATTAAGAATAAGGTATAAGCTAATCGTTCATTTCCGCCGCAGAGTTCAATAAAATAATCGATCATTATGTACCCCCCTCTTTACGTTTTCTTTTATATTATTCAATATCTTATATCTTTGTGAAAATATCTATAAAAGATAATTATTATCGGCCTATTAACTGGTACTATTTAAATCTTTAAACTCACTGGATTTTAAAAGTATCAACAATTTCATAAAGGTATGATAGATACTTATAATAAATGCTTATTTTTTCTTCTGGTATTATCTCTTCGCTAAAAATTTTGGCTTTAAATAAGTTATTATAATCAGGCATTGATATCCCTATATATAGTTTTGTATCTATAAGGGAAATAGAGATGGATCTTTTATTGTCTTCAATAAGTATTAATTTTAATATTTTTTCCATGAACTCATCTCTTAAGATTTTTTTCGCTTCTACTTGATTATTTGCATATATAAATAAATCATTGTGTTTTTCTTTTCCGTTAATTTCTATCCTTTCACATTCAAAATCTTTATTATATATTTTAGCTAATTTCAAATCATCTATGTCTTTAATAAATAGCATTGTATTAAACTGTTTTTTAAACGTAGCAACAAAGAAAATCCCTGTAAATACTGTGTCTCTAATCCTTCTTACTTCGGCATGTGGACACATTTTTTTTTCATAAATTTGTCCTAATGATTTAAATTTGGCTTCTATTTGTGATAATATAATTTTTGTATCATTAAAATTTCCGCTAATTAAATCATAGCCTTTATAACGGAATTCATAAAATATACGTTTTTTTAAGCGACTTTCATATAAATAACTATCTCTGAAAACCTTTTCAGAGACACGATTATAATACTCATATTTCAAACTTTTATCAACGGATTTTACTATTTGAGGAATAAGATCTATTTTAAAGTTGTATAAATATGATCTGTTAATTTTTCTTTCTATAGGTAATGTTATAGATGTAATAATGCAAAAAGCTATAAATACTAATCCTAGAGTGGCTTCGCTTGATTCTTGAGCAATATCTGACATCAAGATTAGGAGAACACTCAGAAGTATTATAGTTATGATTGTAAAGAGAATTATTATCTTCCTAATTTTTAATCTTTCTTTATTTAATTTATCTAAGATTTTATTTGTTTCCTCAGTTTGAATTTCTTTAATAATATTCAAGTTTCGCCCTCCTAGGAACTTATTTTTCTGATCATATCTTCTGCTTAATCAAGAGAATTTTTTGTATAAAATGTTTTGTCTTCTCAAAAAACTCTTTAAGTCATATAATTTTGGAAAAATTAACGCACCATTATATAAGTAATTGTCTTATTTTCCTGAGAACTTGCTTTTATCAGTAATTTACAATAGACTATATTTTCCTAAACCGTCAATAAACTAGCATCAATTGCTAAAAGTGTTTGTAACTATATAATAATACCATAAATATCTATGTTTTGGAATAGATTTTTAGCTATTGATTAAATTTTTCTGGAAAAATAAATGCTTGCATTATATAATAAAAGCTCTATTTTTAAGATAGTTCAAGAAAATCCTTGACTTTCCGTCATTTTTAAGATATATTAAAAGGCAAAATAGGATAATTTAGATAAAAAGCTGTGATAGGGAGAGTAGTAAGAGTATTTTCAACAGAGAGATAATCATTTGCTGAGAGATTATTGGAGAAGAATCTTATGAAGATCACCCTGGAGCTGGAGCCTGAAGGTGTTTTCTTGAATAATACTGAGTAGGGTGTCCCGTATAATGCGTTATATTTTTAAGTGGTAGAATTTTAAAACATATTATATCTTTTAGGGTGTAATAAGTTTACTTATCTTTTTAATTAAGATTCTATAAATTGGGTGGTACCGCGGTTAGTATAGTCGTCCCTGAGCTTTAGAGCCAGGGATTTTTTTATGCCTGAAAAACCATTACTGCTAAAGCTAATTATAAAATTCTTCTATAGATTTTAAAAGTTTATTAATTGAGAGGTGGTATAAAATGAGTAAGTTTAAAGATTTATCAGATTTACCTATAAGTGAAAATGAGAAAAAAATAGCTGAGTATTGGGATGATATTAATCTTCTTGAGAAGAGTATTAGTACTAGAGCTGAGCATGATAGTTTTGTCTTTTATGAAGGACCTCCTACTGCCAATGGAAAACCAGGAATTCACCATGTGATAGCCAGAGCTTTAAAAGATGCTGTATGTAGGTATAAAACTATGCAGGGATATCAGGTGAAAAGAAAAGCTGGATGGGATACTCATGGGTTACCAGTAGAAATTGAAGTTGAAAAAGAGCTAAACTTAAGTAATAAGCAAGACATTGAGGATTACGGTATTGATAAGTTTAACGAGAAATGCCGTGAATCAGTATTTAAATATGAAAGCCTTTGGAGAGAGATGACAAGAAGGATGGGTTATTTGATTGATCTTGATAATCCATATATTACCCTTGATAATGATTATGTAGAAACTGTCTGGTGGATACTTGATAAGTTCAACAAAGAGGGTATGATTTATGAAGGACATAAGATTCTTCCTTATTGTAGTAGATGTGGAACAGGTCTAGCATCACATGAGGTTGCGCAGGGATATGAAGAGATAAAGTCTGTTACAGTATATGTAAAGTTCAAGCGTAAAGATGTAGAAGAGTATTTCCTTGCCTGGACAACAACCCCCTGGACACTGGCAGCAAATGTTGCTTTGACTGTACATCCAGATATGACTTACGTGAAAGTAAATCACAATGATGAAGAAATTTTATATCTTGAAAAAGGCTTAGTATCTAAAGTATTAGATGGAAATTATGAAATACTGGAAGAAATTCAGGGTAAAGACCTTGAAGGTATTGAATATGAGCAGTTAATGCCATTTGATACTCCAGACAAGAAAGCATTTTTCGTAACCTGTGCTGATTATGTTACAGCAGAAGATGGTACTGGTATTGTTCATACTGCACCAGCTTTTGGTGAAGATGATTATCAGACAGGTCTTAGATATGATCTGCCGGTTTTACAGCCAGTTGATGAAAATGGTAAGTATGTAACAACTCCCTGGAAAGGGATGTTTGTTATGGATAAGGAAACTGATATTGAAGTATTAAAGTGGTTATTTGAGAATGACAAGCTCTATAAAAAGGAGAAATTAGCTCATAACTATCCTCACTGCTGGAGATGTAAGACACCACTACTATATTATGCAAAACCTAGCTGGTATATAGAAATGACTAAGTTGAAGGATAAATTGATAGAAAATAATAATGGTGTAGAATGGTATCCTGATTTTGTTGGTGAAGGAAGATTTGGCTACTGGTTAGAAAATCTTAAAGATTGGGCAATATCCAGAAGTAGATATTGGGGTACACCACTGAATATTTGGGAATGTGAATGTGGACATAAGCAAAGTATAGGATCTAGAAAAGAGCTTGCTGAAAAGGCTATTGAAGATATTGATGAAAATATTGAATTACACAGACCATATGTAGATGATGTTCATTTGAAATGTGATGAATGTGGAGAAACTATGACTAGGGTTCCTGATGTAGTTGACTGTTGGTTTGATAGTGGATCTATGCCTTTTGCTCAACTTCATTATCCATTCGAAAATGAAGATGCTTTTGAAGAAAATTTCCCTGCTGACTTTATTTGTGAAGGAATTGATCAAACTAGAGGTTGGTTCTATTCCTTACTAGCTATCTCTACATTTGTTACCGGGAAATCACCTTATAAGAGAGTATTGGTTAATGATTTAATTCTTGATAAAGAAGGCAAGAAAATGTCCAAATCAAAGGGTAACTCAGTAGATCCATTTGAACTCTTTGATGAATATGGTGCAGACATATTAAGATGGTATTTGTTCTATGTATCACCAGCCTGGACACCAACTAAATTTGATGTAGAAGGCTTAAAAGAGGTTAATAGTAAATTCTATATGACTATTAAGAATGTTTATTACTTCTTTAAATTATATGCTAACACTGATGAATTAGATCCTAATGACTTCTTTGTTGAATACAAAGATAGAAGTAGATTAGATAGATGGTTATTATCAAAATACAATAATCTGCTAAAAGTTGTTACAGGATATATGGATGAATATGATCTTACAAATGTAGTTAGAGCTATTCAGGAGTTTATTGATGAAGATCTCTCTAACTGGTATATTAGACGTTCTAGAAGAAGATTCTGGGCTTCAGAATTAGATAATGATAAAAAATCAGTATATAATACAACTTACGAAGTATTAATGGGATTAGCAAAAATGATTGCTCCATATACACCATTTATAGCTGAAGAGCTTTATCAGAAACTAACAAATGAAGAGTCTGTACATTTAGCTGATTATCCTGAAGTGAATGAAGATCTAATTGATAACAAACTTGAAGAAAAAATGGATCTAGTTAGAAAGCTTGTTACTTTAGGTAGGGCAGTAAGAGAAGAGCATGATATTAAGGTAAGACAGCCAATTCAAAAGGTATTGGTTGATGGTAAACATCAGGAGCTAATAAATGATCTGGTACCATTAATGCAGGAAGAACTAAATGTAAAAGATATAGTATTTACTGACGACCTGGCTGGATACATGGATTACAATCTGAAACCTAATTTCTCAGTAGTTGGACCAATTTTAAGAGATAAAATGAGATTTTTTGCACCAGCTTTGAATAAACTTGATGCTGAAGAGATTAAAGAAAAAGTTAATAATGGTGAAAGCTTTACTATAGATCTTGATGGAGAGGACTTTGAAGTAAAAGCAGACTATGTAAATATTGAAATCAAAGATAAAGAAGGCTTTGCTGTAGCTATGGATAACAACCTCTTTGTAATCCTTGATACTAGTTTAAGCCAAGAATTATTAGATGAAGGTTATGCTAGAGAGTTTGTCTCAAAAGTACAGCAAATTAGGAAAAATAATGGTTATGAAGTAATGGATAATATCAAAATTTACTTCAATGGCGATGAAGAAATTACTAATGCTGTTGCTGCTTTTGAAGAATATATCAAAGAAGAAACACTTGCTGTTAGTGTTGAAACTCTTGATGAAGATTTTGATAGCTATGATCTTAATGATCATGAAACAGGAATTAAGCTGGAAAAGGTATAAATGAAATTAGTATAAGTAAGAAACTTTAATCTAAGTATATGAATATATGCTTCACTATAAGTTAAGTCTGTAGATAGGGTGTGTTACCTATTTACAGGCTTTTTCTTTTTTTCTATAATATAAAGGGATAGTAATGGAACTTTCAATAAAGAATTAGCAAATGAAATTTTTAATAAGTTTGAAATTAAATAATTATAAAATCAATTAGATAACAAGGCTAAGAGAAGCATTTCTCCTAGCCTTGTTTTTAATGGCTAAGAAAATTTCAATATTAAAAAGATAGCCAGGCTTGTTTTATAGAAAAATTAATTATCTTAATTAATAAATTAAAAATATATTAATTATAATTAAAAATATTAATTAAAATATTAAAAATATTAATATATTCTCTTGACAAAATTAAAATATGCAATATAATATATTTATAAAGAAATGATTATAAACTTAAAAATATAAAGGGATGGTTAAAATGACAAATAAACTCCTTGGAGATTGTCCTGTTTGTGGAAAAAATTTAAAGATAGTAGCCTTACATTGCCCTTCTTGTGAAACAGAAATAAGAGGTAATTTTACAGCAGGTAAGTTTGCAAAATTATCAAATTCACAATTAAAATTTGTAGAAGTTTTTATAAAGTCCCGTGGAAATATTAAAGAGGTTGAGAGGGAGTTAGGCATATCATACCCCACAGTTAGAAACAAATTAGACGAGATTATAAATGAGCTAGGCTATAACGTGAAAAGTAGTCTTGATGATACTACGGGAGAGAGAAGAAAAGATGTCTTATCTATGTTGGAAAAAGGCGAAATAGATTCACAGGAAGCAATTAAAATGCTTAAAGGCATATAAAGGAGGACCAGAAAATGAGTGAAGAAAGAATGAGAATTTTGAAAATGTTAGAAAAGGGTGAAATTACAGCAGAAGAAGCAACTGAACTATTAAATGCATTAGAAAGTAAACCTGTCGCAACTAAGAAGACAAAGAAAAAGATAAGGATATTAGTTTCAGAAAACGGACAAGAAAAGGTGAATATAACAATACCACTTAAATTAGCCAAAGTAATTGCTAACTTTGTACCTAAAAGTGCTATTAGTTCTATGGAAGAAGAAGGTATAGATATACATGGACTTATTGATTCTATCGACGAAGAAATGGGGGATGAACCTTTAGTTAATATAAATGATGGAGGAGATAGAGTAGTTATAACTATTGAGTAAAAGAGGGATCTAGATATTAATTTAATGGATTATGAGGGTGCTTCTGTGAAAATGTATTTGTCTGATGATCTTACTCATAAAGTAAAATCAGAACTATATAATGGCTCATACTATATAGATAAGAAGGAATTTGAAGCTCTTGAATTGGAAGCTTATAATGGCAAAATTACAGCCCATAATGTATATGTTAGATATTCCAGACTGCAGACAAATAATGGTAAAGTTAATGTAGCTATTGTAATAGCCCTTTTAGGGCTATTTTTGTTTATACCAGTAATTATCATAATCTGTTATTAATTTTTTTTGAAAAAAGCTAATATCAAGGTATAAAAGAACGTATAATTAAAGAGTCTCACAATATATGTAAAAAAACAATTGAAAGATTAACGTTACTGATATATAATTAGCAAGACAATACATATATTGTAAGTAAAGTAAAAAATATCAAATACGAGAGAGGTGGAGAAGAAACATTTTTGTATTAACACAAAAAAATAGTTAAAATAAAGGGAGGCTTTTTATGATGTTTAGTAGAAAATTGCTAATTTTTATTATTATCTTGTCAATTGCTATGGTGTTCTTAGTAGCTTGTGATTCATCAAGAACAATGGAAGATCCAGGTAATGAAATAACATATGGATTAAAGGTAAGTATGGATATTCCACAGCAATTATTGCCAGGTCCAAGGATACAAGCTATTGAAGATTATATTACTGTAGAAGAGCTTAAAGTATCTCTGTATCAAGGTGAAGTGGTTTCAGAAGTAGCTGTTGATACAAGAATATTAACAGACTTAACAGCTGACTTGGAAGTGGTCTTTGATAGTATAAAGGCAGGAGAGAAGTATACAGCTAAAGTAGAGCTATATGGAAAGCTTACTGAAGATAAGGAAATAAAGGTATTATATGAAGGTGTAAGTACAAGCGAAGTTATAGAGGCAGGTAGTATAGCTAGTATCGAAGTGAAGGTTAAGCCTTTGCCAGCTCAAAGCCTAACTATTGAAGTGGATAGTAATGTAGATGTAAGTGAAATCACCTTAAGATTACCATGTGCAGAAGAAAAATTGACAAAAGAATACACAGGTCCAATTTCTTTTGAGCATGGGGAAGAAGGCTTAGACTTAAGGCCAGCAAGATGGCTTATAGAAGTATTACTAGATACAAATAGTAGTAAAACTCTAGAGGTTCTTTTATTACCTACTCAAGAAAAGAATCTCAACATAGTAGTAAACGAGGAGAATGGAGAGCTAGAGATAATTATTGATACACATAGCTCACCTGATGCTCCAACAGGTTTTTTCATAAATAATGATGGAGCTCTAGAATGGGAAGCTCAAGATGGTATAGACACCTATACTATCTTTAGGAATAACGAAAATGATATAGAAAATAGAGAGTATCTAGGAGAGCTTGAAGATAACTTATATCCAAATCCAGAAGGAGGATATTATTATTGGGTAAGAGCTTATAGAAATGGTTATTCAAGCAGATTGAGTGAAGGTTTTTATCTTGGTGCTTTAGGGGATTTAGGTTTAAAGATAATAGGGATAGAGGAGCTAGAGAAGATAGAGCTAAATGCAAGAACAGAAAAAGATGATTTAGCATTGCCCGAAGAAGTAAAGGTAATCTTAGAGGATGAATCTAGTAGATATGTAGAAGTTGTATGGGATTTAGACGATTATAATAAGGAAAAGTTAGGTGAGCAAACACTAAGAGGAGAGTTAATTAATATTCCTGGAGATATATCAAATCCTGATGAATTAGAAGCTGAACTTGTAGTAAAATTATCAATTTTATTATCAAATGTAAACCTTTCTTCAAATTTAGTTTATGCTGGTCAAACAGAAGATATACGAATCGAGATTATAGTTGATCATCCTCGTGAGCAACTTAAACTTATTGATGAGGAAAAAGAATGGGTTGAAGAATCTCCAGTAGAACTTTTTATAGAAGACAGTGATTTAAGTTGGAAATCAATAGCTTATTTATTTGACAGCGGCAATTTAGAAGAACACGGTAATGAATTAAGGGGGGATAGACATTATTCGAATGTTATCCCATTTGAATTTGATCAAATAGGGGTTCGAAAATTTAAGTTGCTTATAACAGATCTTGAAGGTAATGAATATAAAAAAATATTTCATCTAGAAGTTATAGAAAGTGACTTATATAATATACAAATGATTATAGATATTCATGATTATGCTGAAAATAAGTTTAAAGATATTTTAAAAGAACAGGGATTTGATATAGAGAATAATATAAATGAACTAAAGCTGTCCTTAGAAGGATTTGAAGAAGTTGATTATGTGATAAATTTTGAATACTATTTACAGATACGATATTCTAATGGATTGAAAAGTTTTATAATATTTAAGGACGGAGAAGCTAGAGGGAATTTAGCTATAGAAAGAATACGGGAAGCTCTTCCATTAGAAGAACAGACTCGTTTTTCTGAAGTAGAAACAATTCGTTCAAGCAATATTGTTTTGAGTTCTCAAAATAGTGAAGAATTTATTGGCAGTAGGGATGTATTACTATGGGCAGCATATTGCTCAGATTTCTCTCCTTATTGTGAAGCTTCTGTAATCAAGGAAACACTAGAAGAACATGATTTGGGATATAATGTTACAAAGTTTACAGATTCAAATGCTGATTTATCTGCTTTAAGTGATATGTATAACTATGGATTGATAATTCTAACAACTCATGGGTTGATAGATAACGATGATGAACTTTGGGTGATGACTAATGAATTCTTATTCGATTTAGAGGATTATGAATATGAAATTAACAACGGATCTATGGCAGTTATATCCTCATTAGACGGAACTCTTGTATCTGATTTAGAAGAATTTGATTTTGATGATGAATCTACCTTATTTGAAGGTAAATATATAATTAATGCTGATTGGTTTGAGGCAAATCTAAATGGTGATTTTAATGATGCAATATTATTTAATAATTCTTGTTATGGAGCAGCTAACACTAAGTTATGGGATGTATTTAGAGAAAAAGGTGTTGAAACTTATTTAGGATGGGATGATGCAGTGAGTAATTTTTTTGCATATGAAAGGTCCCTCAATTTTCTTGAAGTAATGAAAGATGGTAATATACCAGCTATTGAAGGCTATGATGAATTGACGTGCCCTTTTGGTGCTAATTGGATTATGTGGGGAAATGAAAATATTAAAATACCTGCTGGCTTAGTTAATGGTGATTTTGAAAGAGGGCTTAATGCTTGGTCTCCTGATGGAGATGGTCGTGCAATTAGTGGATTGGGTTTAATACAAGCAATTAAAGGAAATAATATGGCCATTATATCTACAGGATTGGGTTATACTGATCGCTATGGTTCAATACAACAATCATTCTATGTTATGGAAGAAAAATCGCTATTAACTTTTAATTGGAATTATTTATCAGAAGAATTTCTAGATTACATCGGTAGTGTTTACCAGGATCCGTTTAGGGTAACTATAAATGGAGATGAAATTATGTATCGGACAGTAGATTGTATTGCTGCAGAATTCGGAGCCAGTAAAAATCAAGGTGGAAGTCTATCTAGTATATCTCCTGATATAGTTTTTGACCGAGGTGATGTTTGGAAAACAGGTTGGCAAGAGTTTGAATATGATATATCTGAATATCAGGGTCAGCTAATTACTTTGAAATTTGAAGCGTATGATGAAGGTGATGAGATATTTGATACCGCAATTTTGCTTGATAATATTAGAGTTGAATAAATAATTTACTAATTTAGTTTTTGAATATTTTTTGATATAATTTTAGTTGTTGCTTCCTTTTTGATGAAGATAAATTAAATTACAAGAAGGGAGGCAACAACTAATATATACTATTGTTAGGAGCTGAAAGCTATGAAAAGATATATTTTTTCTTTTTCTATTTTACTTATTATATGTATTCTTTTTAGCAATGTTAAGATTACTTATTCTAATAGATATGAAAATAAGTTGAATGACTTTGTAATACAGAATAATAGATTCTCCTTATCATTTTATCAGGAGTTGATTGATCAAGAAAATGTGTTTTTTTCTCCTTATAGTTTATATTCAGCATTGCTCATCTTGTATGCTGGTACTGATGGAGAAACTAGGACAAGACTAGAGAAAGAATTAGGAATATTAATGGAAGAAGAATTATTATTCTCTATGAATAAGCAGTTAATTAAAAGATTTACTTATTTAAATGACAAGCCAGGATATGATTTTAGAATTGCTAATTCTTTTTGGAGGCAAAAAGATTTTCCATTTAATAAGGAATATCATAATCTTATTGAAAACTATTTTTCATCTACAGTAAAAGAAGTCGATTTTTTAAATGAGCTTGAATTAAGCTGTGAAGAAATAAATAATTGGGTTAGTAAAAAAACTAATGGGAAAATTCAAGAAATAGTAACACCTAATATACTTGGTAGAGGAACAACACATTATGTCTTAAACAATTCATTATATTTTAAAAGTGATTGGATGATGAATTTTAATAAAGAAGACACATTTGAAGGAAATTTCATTACAGTGGATAGAGAGAAAAAGAAAATACCTATCATGATGCAAATTAATATCTTTCCTTACTTTGCAGGAGATGGTTTTGAAGCATTGAAATTACCCTATATAGATAAAGAGATGAGCATGTTGATTTTACTTCCTGATCAGAATTGTAGCCTAGGAAAATTCGAAAAAAATCTGAATATAGAAAAGTATGAAAAAATATTAGATAATTTAGAAGAAAAAAAGCTCAGACTTAATCTTCCCAGTTTTGAAATAAAATCTGATCTAAAACTTAATAATAATTTAGAGGAGTTTGGAATAGAAAGTATTTTTGAAGATAATCCAGATTTTTCAAAGATGACTGATAGTCGCTTATTAGTTTCCAAGGTATTACATAACTCGGTTATTTCTGTTAATGAGGAGGGAGCAGAAGCAGCAGCTTCATCTTCAATTATAGATTCTAGAGCTTTGCCAGGATTGTTTAATGTTAACCGACCTTTTATGTTTTTAATTATCGACGAGCTGACAGGAAGTATTGTTTTTATGGGTAGATATCTTAGTCCTTGAATAGTGATTATCCAATATGTCGAAATTTAAAGGAAATCAAATAAATATGTCGAATTAATTATAATAAGCAATTAATTATTATTATTGAAATTAAGATTAAAAACTCTAAACCAGGAGTGTTATTATGAACTTAGAAAAGTTAAATGTTGATCATCATACTGATCTTTATAAATCTAAGCATTTAAATAAAATAAGCTTAAGCGGATACATAAAATTATCTATAGCAATATCATTGTTCCTGCTTATCTTATATTTAATTCGACTTGACATTGAAATTCTTGCTAAAAATTTTTTAATAGGGAGTAATAGTCTGAATGGGATTTTAGTACATATTCAGCTTATGCTTTCTATATTTATCTAAAACACTCAAGAAAACTCCATCCAAGCTACTGTATTGGGTGGAGATGAATTGGCTATTTTA
>JBBJJH010000048.1 GCA_037623315.1 Halanaerobiaceae bacterium ANBcell28 | reverse complement strand
GTAAAAGATAATTTATATGTTCCAGAACAGGACTTAGTTGAGAGAGCTTTACAATGGGAAAAATGGCATCATGGAAGATCTGGACGTACTGCCAGACAGTTTATCAATTATCTCAGTGGGCAAACAAGTGATTAGAACTGCTTGCTTTATTAGGTAAATACTACTAGTATATATATTCTGATATATCACATACTATAAATACTATCTAATAAAGGAGGTGGCGAAAAAATGGGTACTGGCCAAAAGAATAATACTTTAGTGAATCCTTTAGCTGCACAAGCAATGGAAAAGTTTAAATATGAAGTTGCTAATGAGCTAGGAATTCAGGTTCCTCAAAGTGGTTATTATGGAAACATGACTACTAGAGATACAGGTGCTATTGGTGGTCATATGGTAAGAAAAATGGTTGAAGCTTATGAAAATTCTATAGCTGGTCAATAATTAATATCGGAATAATAATAAATTTATAATCTCACTTAAGCCAGGGCTATGCCCTGGCTTAAAATCATGCGATAAGTATTAATGGATTCCCCTGCTGCTGAAACAAGGGTTAGTGCTAGGGATGCATTAATGATATTATAAAGGCTTCAGAAAAGGAGATTGAAAAAAAGAAGTAGTGATACAATAAAATAGTAACAAAGCTTCCTTATTAACGTATCATATATAAAGTGTTCATAATAGTTTTGACAGATTTTATTGAATTATATCTGTCGAAACTAAGAGTATGATATTTATACACTTATATAGTGTTAATAAGGAGGTGAGATTCTTGGAAGAAGACGTCAAGACTAATCAAAATTCAAACTCAGAATATGCTTTTCAAAATGAGTCATCTTCTTCAAACAGTAGTCAGAATGTTTCTAGTTTCGATTTTCTATTGTTCCTTATCTTAATATTATTGGTATTAGGTAATAAAGATACTTTTTCTGGCTATTTTAGGATATTTGATAGGGAAGTAAATAAGTTAACAAATATACTAAACGCTTTTCAAAATACTGCTGAAAGTTTAAAACAAACTTTCTCCACTGATTTTAAAATATAATTGATATTTATAAATATGAATTAAAAAAACCACGGTTTAATATGCCGTGGTTTCTTATATAATAATAATAAAGATATAAAAATAAAGATATAACTTGGAATAATATTAATAATAAGTTCTTTTTGAATTAGATTATAAAATTATATATCTAGTTTTTCAGAGTAGTCATAAAGTAGGTCAAGGACTTCTCCAAATCTTTGGAAGTGGACTACTTCTCTTTCTCTTAAGAAAGAAAGAGCATCAATAATAGCTGGATCATCTGTAACGTCTAAAAGGTATTCATAAACGGCTCGGGCTTTTTGTTCTGCAGCTAGATTTTCAGTCATTGCAGCTATAGGATCTTCATGAGATGCAAAGTAGGCTGCTGTAAAGGGATTCCCTTGAGCATCGGATGGAAAATTAGCTCGACCAAACTGTACATAGTGTGGTGCGAATCGGGTTTCTTTCAATACATCTGCTGGTACTCCATCTACTAGTTTATGCACAATGGTACCTACTACTTCAAAATGTGCTAGCTCTTCTGTACCTATATCGTTCAGTATAGCTTTGCCTTCAGGAATTGGCATAGAAAACATTTGAGATAAATATCTTAAAGAAGCTGCTAATTCACCATCAGGACCACCAAATTGAGTAACAATTAATGAGGCTAAGTCTGGGTCTTGCCTCTTTACGTTAGTTGGGATTTGTAATAATTTTTTATATTCCCACATAATATTCCTCCTTTCAATTAATATTCTATTTCCCATGGCCATGGCTCGTTAACCCATTGCCATGGGAAATCAGCGTCTGGAAAATATGCATATATAGGCGCATACTTATCTTGATATATATTCACTAATCTAAGGTATTCACTTGCTAGTTGATTGTGAAGGTCTAACACAGCCCGATCTTCAGGATGGGTATCTAAATAAAGGATTGTTTCTAGTACTGCAAAATTATAAGCCTGAATATCTCTTAATAAACGGACATTAATTCTATCTCTTCGTCTTGACATCAAAACACCTCCATTATTAAAGTTAAAATTTTTTTCTAATTTAATATAAACGAAGACAAGATATTTTACCTACGTCTTGGTCTATATGGCATATATAGTTCGGGAAAGAGAGTCCCTTTATCTAAGGCTTCTCTAGGTGGATAACTTTGAGAATAATACTGAAAAGGAACATAAGCATGGGCTAATTTCATTCTGCGCATACCAGGTCTTGGAAGACTTTGTTTTTCATCAGACATTTTTCTACCTCCTTAAACATAATTATGCTTTAAATAATATATTCTATTGCATTATTTAAGTTTTCGTGAATTTTTTTAGATATAATACTTCTTTGTAATTATATTAATAAAGGAGATTGAGCATATTATCTAGAATTTAATTAAGTAGTTTATAATATTTTTGATTTTATTAAATATAATAAATTATAAGATTAAAAGGATTGATTATATGGAATCTCTTTTCTACATAAGTTTAATAGGTTTTATCGCTGGTATATCAGGGACTGGTGGCGGAGGTTTAATTGTAGTTCTTTTGAAAAAATTTGACGAGAAAATATTAACCTTTGTTTTAGGTATATCAGCTGGTCTAATGACAGTAATAGTTTTTTTTGATTTAATTCCTGAAGCAATTGATTATGCTGCTGTAGGTATAGTTCTGGTGGGAATGATTGTGGGTGTTCTTATTATTGCTATCTTAGGCTATATTTTTCCTGATGAAAATTCAGCTGAAGAAATTACCGGTCACCGATTATATAGAACTGGAATCTTACTGGCATTAGGAATAGCGATACATAATATTCCTGAGGGCTTAGCTATAGGAGCTAGTTATAGTGCGGATAGGACTTTAGGTATTGGTTTAGCTGTGATAATAGGAATTCATAATTTTCCAGAAGGGATGGCTGTAGCTACTAGTTTAAGTCTGGCTGGGCTAAGCGGTGTTAAAATTCTTTTAATAAGCATTTTAGCAGGCTTACCTATGGGGGTCGGGGCTTTTTTAGGCGCATACCTGGGAAATATATCCGATTTCTTTTTGTCACTATCGCTAGGATTTGCTGCAGGGGCAATGTTATTTATTACTTTTGATGATCTATTGCCGGCTGCACATTTGAACAATAAGGGAAGATCAGCTATCTTAGGTATTCTTATTGGAGTTTTTTTTGGCATATATCTGACTTCTAGATTATAAATTAAGTAGAGGGTGAGATAAATGAAAATAGCTAGTTTAAGACTGGAATTATATATTCCAGGAGCAGAATCTTTAAAAGATAAGCGTAGTGTTATTAAAAGTCTGATTCAGAAATGTAGTAACAAGTACAATATTTCTATATCGGAAGTAGGAGAACTTGATACCTGGCGCAGAAGCGTAATTGCTGTTGCTATGATTAGTAACGACTATTCTTTAATAGAAAAATCTTTTCAAAAAATTATTAATTATATTGATACTATTTATGAAATCGAATTAATGAATCATGATATAGAATACTTATAATAAAGGTGGTAGTTATAATGCGAATAGACAAAAATAGCAATTCAGCATTTACTAGAGCAGAGATATCTTTGGATAAAGAGTCACAAAAAGTAAAGAGCAAAGAGGCTCAGTTTAAGGAGCGCTTAGCTGAAATTAATCATCATGAAATTAAGGAAAGGTTGGATAAGTTATTTGCTATAGTTGACAATCAAGGAGAGAAGTTAAAGAAGTCACTTGATAAAAAAGATTTAATTGAATACAAAAAAAGAGTAAAAGATTTTTTAAGGCTTGTTAATAAAGAATTTGCTAAGGCAAAGCAATCATTTAGCTGGGATGATAGAGGAAACATGAAAACATATACTATTGTAGAGAAAATAGATGATAATTTAGAGGCTTTACAGGAGTTATTTTTAGAAGAGCAAGCAGATGCTTTGGCGGTATTAAAAAGGGTTGATCAGATTAGGGGACTATTAATGGATTTATATATATGATTCTTTTATAAATTCAACTCCGAAACTTGTATTTAAATAAAGTTATACGGCTTGCGTTGATAACAATGCAAGCCGTATAATTATTTGTATCATGGCAATCTATGCTTTAATTTTCGGTAGATGTACTTATACTAAAGCGGGTGCCTCAACTTCTGCTAGTTCTATTATCTCAATTAATATTAATGGTGAACGATTAGTTTCTTCATAGAAATACTTATTTAAACTTTCGTAGATTTTCTTTTTGATATCTGATAAATCATTTATATTTTTTTCTTTGGATTTTTCTAGAGTTTTATTAACTACTTCTTTAGCTTGATTTATTAGCTTATTTGACTCTTTATTATAAACAAAACCTCGGGAAAGGAATTTTATTTCTCCTAGATTATTTCTCTCTGAATCCATAGTAATGAATATGTTAAAAAAGCCATTTTCTGATAATCTTCTACGGTCATTTAATACTATATCTCCTGTATCACTAATCTGCCTACCTTCAATATATAGCTCTCCGGTTTCAATTTGTTCAACTATTTGAGCACTATCACTACTTAAGTCTATTTTATCTCCATTAATAGCTATTACAATATTTTCTTTAGGAATACCAGCTTTTTTTGCTAATTGAGCATGATGATGAAGATGGCGGAATTCTCCATGAACAGGAATAACAAACTTAGGTTTAGTTAAATTTATCATCATCTTTATTTCTTCCTGACAGGCATGGCCGGAAGCGTGAAGGTCTAACATTCCACCATACATAACTTCTGCACCTTTGCTATAGAGCTGGTTAATTATTTCTCCAATTGCTTTTTCATTTCCTGGTATAGGGCTAGAAGAGAGGTAAATAGTGTCTCCAGGTTTTATCGAAATTGATCTATGCTCACCTCTAGCAACCCTACTTAGAGCAGCTCTATACTCACCTTGGCTACCTGTCATTAATAAAACAACTTTTTCAGGAGCCAGTTTATTAGCTTCTTCTATGCTCACTATTAAATCATCAGGAAAGTCCAGATAATTTAAATCCCTAGCTATTCCAATAGTATTAGCCATGCTCCTGCCGTTAATAGCCATTTTTCTTCCTGATTTTATACTGGCGTTTGCAATTTGTTGAATTCTTTCCACATTGCTTGAGAATGTGGCTATAATTATTCTACTTCTATTTAGGCGAAAGCTTTCTTCTAAGGCTTTTGAAACTACCATTTCAGATAGTGTGTGACCATCATGTTCTGAATTTGTACTATCACCTAATAAGGCTAACACACCTTCCTGGCCCCAGCTTGCTAGTTTTTCATAGTCTGTTTGTGGGTTACTAACTGGGGTTTGATCAAATTTATAATCACCAGTGTAAACTATTAGCCCAGCATCTGTACGGATTCCCATAGCTACACAGCCAGGAATACTATGGTTTACATGACAGAATTCTATCTCAAAAGAATTGAGTTTAATTCGTTCATAATTTTTTTTAGAACCAATTGAGTGTAATTCTGCCTTTTCTCGTAAGCCAGCATCTTCTAATTTGCTTTCAATTAAGCCGATGGTAAGGTCAGTTCCATATAAGGGTGGGTTAATTAGCTCAAATATATATGGGATGGCTCCTATATGATCTTCATGACCATGAGAGAAAATCATTGCTCTAATCTTATCCTTACGGTCTAAAAGATATGAAATATCAGGGATGATTAAGTCGATACCATATTTATCTTCATCTGGAAATAAAACACCTGCATCAAGAATAATTATATCTTCTTTATTTTCTAAAACTATCATATTATTACCAACTTCGCCTCTGCCACCAAGAGAAATAATAGAGACTTTATTTTCTTCCATTTTATAACCTCCATATTCTTAAGTATTAATTTCATAATAGTATTATATGTAAATTGCAAAATCTTTAACAAAATAAATAAAAAGTTTATATATTTTAAAAAAGTTTTGGAAATATTGTAGAAAGTTCAAATTCCTTAAAACACCAGCAGGAAAAAGCATAGTTATAAAGAATAATATATATAATTACAATAAATTGTTGAAATTGAGGTGATTGTGTGAGGAAAGTAATAATTTTAACTTTATTTTTAATAATGTCTTTATTTAGCATATCGTTACAAGCAGAAACTATACATATTTATCTAAACGGTGAAGATCATACGGCAACTCTTAATCCTATAGTAGAAAAGGGAAATGTTTTGGTGAATGCACAATCACTAGCGAGATTATTAAATGCTGATTTAAACTGGCAACAATCTATTAGGACATTAACTATAAGTAGAAATGATATTGAGATAAAAATGATGGTTGATAGTTCTTTTATACAGATTAATAATCGTACAAGTAGAAGTAGTGGCAGTATGAGGATGATTAATGGTAGCAATTATTTGCCATTAAGAGAGATTGCTGAAAATTTTGGCTTTTTATTTGAAAGAAATACAGAAAATATTTATATTACTCGTCCAGAATCATACATAAAAAATATAGCATGGAGGGAAAATGGCCAGCAAATAATTATTGAAATGGATAATATTCCACCTTATAGAATCAATCAAACAGATGATCCTAATCGCCTGGAAATAGAATTAGATAGGGTAGCTTTATCAGATTCTTTTAGAGACAATCTGTCAAATAATAATTATTATCTTAGAGTGCATCGGATAAGTAATCAGGCCAGGATACGACTTGTGATTATTGGAAATCAACCGATTCCTTTTATTAATGATCATAATATAGAAGAAGATGATAATAATCTTCTGCTTAATTTCCTACCATCTATAAGTGAAATCAGCTGGAGGAATAGTGAGTTAGAAATAATAAGTAATGGGGAAATTTCCAGACCAGATATTATGTTGTTACAGGATCCTCGTAGGTTAGTGTTAGATATTCCTGATTTAATGCTACAAAATTATGAAATGAGTATGCCTGAAAATGATTGGATTAAAGATGTTCGAGTGAGTCAATTTAAATATGACCCTGTAGTTTTAAGGGTAGTTTTGGATTTATATGAAGACAGATTTTTGCATTTGAAAGAAAGTCAAGAAAATAATAAGATTGTATTAGAAACTACTAGTGACAGAACAGTCCTTGATAATTTATTATTTGAAAATGATCGATTAGAGTTTGTAAGTGATAATCCAATAGTACCTGATATTTTTCATTTAGAAGATCCAGATCGTTTAGTTATTAATATCATGAATGCAGTTCGAGGAGATAGCTTTAAAGATGACTTAGAATTAGATAGTAATATTGTATCTCGGCTAAGAACATCACGTTTTAATGAAGAAACAGTACGTATTGTAGCTGATATGTATGAAATGACCGGTTATAGAATGACTGAAGAAAGATTATCAGATGGTAGTGTAAAGCATATAATAAATTTTGAGAATAATTTTGAGGATATTTTAATTAGTGATACAGGAAATAGGACTAATGTTAACTTGAAGTTTAGTGGTAGTGTAGATTATGAGGTAAAAAGATTTACACATCCAGATAGATTTGTAATTGATGTAGAGGGTGTTAATTTAAGAGATGGATACGAATTACCTGAGTCATTGGGGGTAATCAAAGATGTTCGACTTAGTCAGTATAGTAGTGACCCTGAAATTACTCGTTTTGTTTTTCTAACAGATGACTATGAAGATTATAATGTTTTTTCAATGGATTCCAATACTAGCATAAACATTAGTTTTGTAAAAGAAGTGTCTGAAGATGTCAGAGAAGAGATAATTGTCCTTGATCCTGGACATGGAGGCTTTGATCCTGGAGCAATTGGAAGATCAGGCTTGACCGAGAAAGAAGTTGCTTTAGATATATCCTTGTTAACTGAAAGGTTATTGAGGAATGCAGGTTATGAGGTTGTAATGACCAGGGACAAAGATGAATTCGTATCTTTACAAGACAGAGTTGAAATGGCAAATGATTTAAATGCAATGGTTTTTGTTAGTATTCATGCCAACTCTTCAAATTATAGTTTTTCAGAAGGAATAGAAACATATTTTGCTCCTAATAAGAAGGCTGATAGTTTCGTATTGGCAAATATACTACAAAACGAATTAGTTAAAGAATTAAATAGATTAGATAGAGGGGTTAAAACAGCTAATTTTTATGTTATTAGACATACTAATATGCCGTCAGCTTTAGTAGAAGTTGGTTTTTTATCTAATCCTCATGAAGAGTCTTTACTAGCTAGCAGTTTGTTTAAAGAAAAGGCTGCCAGGGCAATTAGCCGGGCTATATTAGAGTTTATAGAAAATAATTAATGAGGAGATGAAATGTTTAATGAAAAAAAAGATATTATTAGTCTTAATATTTCTTTTAATTGGGCTTTCTCTGCTGTTTATAGTAAATAGACATGAAAAAGAAATTGTAGAGGAATATAAGGATTTTGAAGTTTATTTTTCCACCAAAGATGCAATGTTTTTAGAAGCTGAATTACGACAATTAGCGATTGAGGATATTTTTGTCGATGCCATAAAGCATTTGATTAAAGGTCCTGAGTCAATAGATCTTAGTCGTACTATACCTGATGGTGTAGAACTTATAGATATAGATATTAGATCCAATGTAGCTTATATTAATTTTAATAGAGCTTTGATTGAAAATCATTGGGGTGGAAGTGCTGGCGAGATATTGACTGTCTATTCGATTGTAAATACAATGACTGGTTTTCCAGATATTGATGCAGTTAATATTATGATTGAAGGAAATAAATTAGATTCTTTATCAGGTCATCTAGACTTATCAGAGCCTATAGAAAGAGATGAGTCGATTATACAAAAATAAAAGGTTTATAAAATCCCTCTTCTGAGGGATTTTTTTTTGGCAAGAAAGCTTGATTTTTTAATTAACAAAAAAATACATTTATCTTTTGACTTTATATTAGAGATACGATATGATAGCAGTAGTACATATAATTTGGATAATAATTATTATTTTTCAAATAATAATTAGTGCTTATTAAAAAGAAAGGTGTTGAATTGTATGAGTGATAATCGTATAGATAGTCGATCATTAGACGAAATAAGGGAAACTAAAATTACCAGGAATTATACTAAATATGCAGAAGGTTCAGTATTGATTGAAACAGGAGAAACAAAAGTTTTGTGCAATGTTTCTGTTGAGGACAGTGTGCCATACTTTTTAAGAGGACAGAATACAGGCTGGTTAACTGCTGAATATTCTTTGTTGCCACGTTCAACACATAAAAGATCAATAAGAGAAGCTGCTAGAGGAAAAATCAGTGGTAGAACACGCGAAATACAGAGATTAATAGGCCGTTCTTTAAGGTCGGTAATTGATCTAGATAAAATTGGCGAAAGAACTATATGGGTGGACTGTGATGTAATTCAGGCAGATGGAGGAACGAGAACTGCTTCTATTACTGGTGCATATGTAGCCTTATATGATGCTGTTAGCTATATGCTGAAAGAAGGAATTGTAGATGAGACCCCTTTGACATCATTTATGGCAGCTACTAGTGTTGGTATTGTTGATGGGGATTTAATGCTTGATTTATGTTATGCTGAAGATTCTGAGGCACAGGTAGATATGAATGTTGTAATGACAGAAGATGGCAAGATGATAGAGGTACAAGGTACTGCTGAAAAAGCACCTTTTACTCGTGAGGAGATGAATACCTTTATAGATTTAGCTGAAAAAGGAATTAAGGACCTAGTTAGTATTCAAAAGCTAGCTCTGGAGGTTGAGTAAGAGTGAAGCGTAAGTTATTAGTAGCTAGTGGTAATCAGGGTAAGGTAAGGGAAATAAAAAAATACTTAGAAGACTTAGGGAAAAATCTTAAATTTGAAGTTATTTCTATGAATTCCTTTCCTCAATTAGATGAAGTAATAGAAGATGGAGATAGTTTTCGAGAGAATGCTTTAAAAAAGGCTAGAACACGGGCTGAAGAGACAGGTCTGATATGTCTGGCTGATGATTCTGGTCTTCTTGTAGAATGTTTAAATGGAGCTCCAGGTGTTTATTCTGCTCGTTATGCAGGAGAAGGAGCAAGTGATGCTGATAATAATAAAAAACTAATTAAAGAATTAGAAGGTTTTTCATACAAAAACCGAAAAGCCTACTTTAAATGTGTTATGGCTTTAATTGATTTAGATGAAGATATTGAGATAGTTGTTGAAGGAAATTGTCCTGGTTTTATTCACTTGGAGCCTCGAGGAGAGAATGGATTTGGATATGATCCCCTTTTCTTTCTTGAAGAATATGATAAAACTATGGCTGAATTGTCACTAGATGAAAAAAATAAGATTAGTCATCGAGCTAGAGCTTTAGACAAGATGAAAAAAGAAGTAATAGAGAGATACAGCTAGTTATTTTTAATTAAAGAAGCCATACAGCCTATATTTGCTGTTTTTGGCTTCTATTTCTTTTTGACCAATTAGGATAATTACGATATACTAATACTTGCTGTCGGGGATAACATCAAAAAGTTTCGGAGCGTGGCGCAGTTTGGTAGCGCACCTGTTTTGGGAACAGGGGGTCGAAGGTTCAAATCCTTTCGCTCCGACCACCGATATGCGGGAGTAGCTCAATTGGCTAGAGCATCAGCCTTCCAAGCTGAGGGTTACGGGTTCGAGTCCCGCCTCCCGCTCCATTAAATTATATGCGCCTGTAGCTCAGCTGGATAGAGCAACGGACTTCTAATCCGTAGGCCAGAGGTTCGAATCCTCTCAGGCGCGCCATTTAATTTACTGAAACTTCCATTTGACAGCTCAATTATTATAAGATATAATGATTGAGGTTCACAAGAAAAGTTAATATGGTGGATGTAGCTCAGTTGGCTAGAGCGCAGGATTGTGGCTCCTGAGGCCGTGGGTTCAAGCCCCATCATCCACCCCAATTTCATCCCTGAAAACAGAGGATGTTTTTTTATGCCTAGAAAGAGGAATTTATATTATTTTAAAGAATTTATAATTATATAGTAATAAGGTATTAGATATTAAGACATTAAATATACAACTTGTGGAGTTGAATTTATAAGGTTTGAAATATATATTATAGCCTGGAAGAGGAACTGGGCAAATAATATTATCAAAAGCTTGCTAAGAGTAATATAATTAACTAAGGGGTGAGAGAAAGTGGCAAAGAAATTGTATCGTTCTGTTACAGATAGAATGTTGGGAGGAGTATGTGGAGGCTTAGCTAATTATTTTGATATAGATTCTACTATAGTCCGCTTGGTATTTGTGTTATTGTTTTTAGGTTTTGGTTCTGGATTGTTAGCATATATTATTGCATGGATTTTAATACCTGAAGTGTAATAATTTTAATGGCTATGACTAATGTTATGAACTGGCTATGACATGACTATGAATTGTTATGAATATAAAAATTACTTATTTACCTTCCCGCAGATCTATGAATGTGGGAAGTTTTTATATTATAATACTCAAACTTTGCAGTTGGCAGAAAAATTTTGTATAGACTTCCTGCTTAGCCATAAAAAAGCCTCAAGAAAACTCCATCTAAATCTTTGATTTAGGTGGAGAGATTCACAAAAATAATTTGGGTATAAAAAATGCCAACCTTGGGGCTGGCATTCGAGGAGGAATAATTCAATGCTATACAATCTATGTGATCCCTTAACGGGTTACTTATAGTATATAATATAAGTATTAAGATATAGTTAGTTTGAGATTAGAATTAAATTAAAAAATATTTGATACCTTCTTACGTCTTAATTTTTTTATTTATACTGCTTTTAAAATTAATTAATGTCAGCAAAAACTCCGCTGACGGATACGTTGAAGATCCTTATTTTAAAAAAAGTGAGCTCAAAATATTAATTATTGTTTAAATAAGAAGGAAAAAGTATTTTTTTGTCGAATTATATTATAGTAAATAAGCTAATATGACTTTTTTGAAGGTGGTTGGTATATCTATGGAAGAAAATGATGATAAACTAGAAAAAGATCTCATGAAAATAAAGAATGGTGATCATATACTTCTCTTAAGTGAAGAAGAAACAGATATGGTTTTACCTATAATAACATATTTAAAAACTAGTCTTAATCGAAAAGAAAAGTGTATATATATTACAGGAGATACAAAGCTTGAAGGTTTAATATCTGGATTACATAATAATATAGACAACTTTGCTAGCTACATTGAAAAAGGTCAGATACAAGTTCTAGATAAAAATGAGACCTATTTTCTTGATAATAATTTTGATCCCGATAAAATGATTGATTTTTTACAAGAGGAGTGTAATAAGGCTCTTAAACAGGGTTATAGTGCTTTAAATGTAAGTGGTGATATTTCCTGGCTTTTGAATTTTTCTACTGCAAAGAGAGATATAGTTGAGTATGAGAGTAAATTAAACGAGGTGATCTTTTCCAAGTATCCAATTATAGCTTTATGTAGGTATAATATAAATAAATTTGATGAGGAAACAGTTAAAAATATCATTGAATTACATCCTTATATTATTTGGCAAAATCAAATACACGAAAACCCTTACCATATTACTTATGAGGGATATAAAGATAATTCAAAAATTTGGCTTGAAAATATAGTTACTTATAATGGCATAAAGAGTAGATTTGGAAAAGAAATTAAGCAAGAAGAGAAGAGGTATGAGTTCTTGTTTAATAAAATTAGTGATGCAATATATTTAAGTCAAATTAATAATTTTGGATTTACTAAATTTGAAAAGGTTAATGATGGAGCATGTAATATGCTTAATTATACAAGAAAAGAATTGCTTAATATGACTGCTTTAGATATAGATTTGAATATGAAAAAAATGATGGAGGCTTTTCCTGCTGAATTATTTGATAATAATTCATTCTCAAAATTTATTAGTGTATCTGATATGAGGTTTGAGACAATTCATGTAAGTAAAGATGGGGATCACATACCAGTTGAAGTTCAGTCACATAGTTATCAAAAAAACAATAAACAATATATGTTAAGTATTGTTAGGGATATTACTAAGCGTAAAAATTCTGAGAAAGATTTATTAGAAAAAGATAAAAGATTACAGGAAAGTTATGAAAATCTTGAAGCACATAATGAAGAAATTACTGCTATTAATGAAGAATTAGAAAGCTCATATCAAGAATTAGATAAATTAACAATAGATCTTGAGAATATGATTAGCTTAATTTCTAATTTAACAAGAAGGGATAACGAGGAAAACTTCTTATCGGATATTCTAAAAGCTGCTATGAAAATCATACCAGAGGCTGATTTCGGCAAAGTTTATTTGTATGAAAATAATAATATAGTATTTATTGATGCAATAGGACATGATATTAATTCGTTAAAAAAATTATGTTTAAAAACAGAATATATCAAAGACTTCGATAGAACAGAAGCTAAAGTTGTTAATGAACACTCGATTCTTGATTTGGATAAGACTCCCAAAGATTTAATAAAAGAATATCATAAAGTTAATAAAAAAATTAATCAATCTTTATTTATTAATTTAAAAGTCAAGGATGAAATTGTTGGTAGAATCTCTCTTGAAACAGCAGAATATAATACAGAGGGTTTTAAGCAAAATTCTATACGCTTACTTAAGTCTCTTGAATGTATAGCTTCGTCTCATCTGACTTTACAAAGGTATAATAAATTACAAGAAAATTTCATCAAAGAATTATTACTATCTATAACTAATATTCTGGAGATGTATGATAAATATACCAGTGGCCATTCGGTAAATGTTGCTGAATTAAGTGCAAAAATAGCTAAAAGAATGGGAATGAATAAACAAGAAATTGTAGATATATATTGGGCAGGAATGGTACACGATATAGGAAAACTTCTGGTTTCTTTAGACATAATTAATAAAAAAGGAAAATTGACAGAAGAAGAATATGAAATTATAAAAAAACATCCTATCTGGGGATATAAGGCTTTAAATAAATCTGACTTTTTAAATCATATTCCAAATTACGTATTATACCATCATGAAAGATGGGATGGGAAAGGATATCCGAAAGGATTAAAAGCTAATGAAATACCTATGGCGGCACAAATTCTGTCAGTAGCCGATGCCTGGGATGCTATGATATCTAAAAGAGCCTATAGGGATGCCATGAACAAGGAAGAGGCATTAGAAGAAATCCTCAAAAATAAAGGCGTGCAGTTTTCTCCTGAAGTTGTTGAGGTATTTATTGAATTAATTAATTCAAATTAGATTTTAAATTTTCTTATTAAATATTTCTTTCAAAAAAATACAAAAAACTCTTGACACTTGTCCTAATATAGAGTTTCCCCAAAACCCAGAACTCCAATCTTTCAACAGCCTTAACATATCAA
>JBBJJH010000047.1 GCA_037623315.1 Halanaerobiaceae bacterium ANBcell28 | reverse complement strand
GATTAAGAATAAATATAAAAAAATACTGGCCATTTCTGGACCTGAAGAATATATAGTTAGCCAGGATAGAACAATTGGTTATAAAAAGGCAATGGAGGAGTACAAGAACCAGGAAAATAGTAGTATTCTAATATGTGATGATTTTACTTATCAGGATGGGTATAATAACACTATTAATTTTTTGAAAAAAAATAGGAACTTATGTGAGGCTATATTTGCCTTTGATGATATGATAGCCCTAGGTGCATTAAGGGCTGCTCAATCCTTGAATATAAGGGTACCAGAAGAAATTGCAATACTTGGTTTTAATGATGATCCTATTGCATCTTATATGAAACCTGCCTTATCAACAGTGAAAATACCTATTGTAAAAATGGGTGAAGAAGCAGCTAGAATGCTAATAAAAATCTTAAATGATGAGAATTATAAAGGTGAAGAACTGATATTAAATACAGAACTGGTACTTAGAGAATCATTGGCATAAGAATATATAGACTTAATATATATAATCAAGATCTATAATATGTTTCTATAATAAAGTGAGTTCTTAGTTTTAGAGGGAGTTTTAGTGGCAGTTAGCTCTCGGATAAATTTGATTTTTAAATTATTAAAAGCAATTATTAAAAGCAAGGAATAATATCTAAAATCTACTATAAGTTCTTAAGGACGTGATCTTATAATGAATAAAGCAGCGGTATATCACCAGGCAGGATATAGCTATGCATATCCAATAGATATGCATAGTTTAAAGATCAGGTTAAAGGCAGCTAAAAGTGATTTGATAGAGCTCTATATCATATATGGCAGTCGTTATCCTTTGGACAATCAAGACCCAAAAGAAACTAAGAAGATGGAATTAATTGCTAGTGATAGTCTTCATGATTATTTTGAAACAGTTATTACTGTAAAAGATAGTCGATTTCGATATTATTTTTATCTTAATGATGGAAGAGAAGAGCTTTGGTACACAGAGAAAGGTTTTACTAAGGTAAGACCTCATGGTATCTGGGGTTTTGGTGAATATTTTCAATACCCTAAAATCAATAAAAATGATATTTTTTCTCAAGCTGATTGGGTTCAGGATGCTGTTTTTTATCAAATCTTTCCCGATAGATTTCACAAAAGCTCGACTGATAATTCAGTAAATTATGAAAAGTGGGGCAAGAGACCTAAAAGTGATTCTTTTTTTGGTGGTGATTTACAAGGAATTATAGAAAAGTTGGATTATCTTGATGATCTTGGTATCAATGCTATTTATCTTACTCCAATTTTTAAGTCTTCAAGTAATCATAAGTATAATACAGATGATTATTATAGTATCGATCCAGCCTTTGGAGACAAAAAAACAGCCAGGAGATTCGTAGTTGAGGCACACAAGCGAGGAATTAAGGTTGTCCTAGATGCAGTTTTTAATCACTGTGGTTATGATTTTTTTGCCTTTAAAGATCTAAGAGAAAAGGGAGCAAACTCTAAATATAAGGATTGGTTTTTTGTAGACTCCTTTCCACTTAAAACAAATCCTCCACTTAATTATGATACATTCGCTAATAATATAAAAAACATGCCAAAACTAAATACTTCAAATCCAGAGGTGCAATCATATTTTCTGGATTTAGCAGAGTACTGGCTTAGAGAATTAGATATAGATGGCTGGCGTCTTGATGTTGCAAATGAAGTTGATCATCAATTTTGGTGTAAATTTCGCGAAAGATTAAGAAGTATCAAGAAAGATGTATATATTGTAGGTGAAAACTGGCACAATTCAGAGGAATGGCTTCAGGGTGATCAGTTTGATGCAATTATGAATTATCCTCTGGCTATGGCTATTTTTGATTTTTTTGCATATAAAAATATTGGCTCAAGAGAATTTAATAATCGACTGGTGAAAAATTGGTTCTTATATCAGGAAAAAGTGAACTTTTCCATGATGAATCTATTGGATAGTCATGATACTCCTCGTATAAAAGCTATTTTTTCAAATAAAAAAGCAATGAATTTAGCAATTTTATTTCAGTTTACATATCCTGGAGCTCCAATGCTCTATTATGGTACTGAAGTAGGAATGGAAGGTGGGGATGATCCAGATTGTAGAAGATGTATGATCTGGGATAAAGAAGAACAGGATCTTGAATTCTTTAATTATTATAAAAAATTGATTACTTTAAGACGGAATTTTGTTTCTTTACGTAGAGGTGCTTTGAAAACAATTATTATCGATGAAGTAAAAAATATTTTTGCCTTCATGCGCAGTTATAAAGATCAAAAAAAACTTGTAATTATAAATAATAGTTCAATTGCTCAAAAATATTACTTAAAAGCTGAGCACTTGGATTATCAAAGAAAAATAGAAGATCATTTAACGGGTGAATCTTGCACTTTAAAAAATGATGCTTATATGATTGAGCTTCCAGAATATAGTGCTAGAATTCTTTCTTAACTTCTGTTCATAATTAATCATTGTTAGCTATAAAATTAAGAAAGAAAAGAAGGATAGGCCTCACTAAAACCATTTATTTAACTTACGCAATGATGGTTTTAGTATAACTATATTCGATTAGGCCTCACTCTATAATAAGTCAGGAGGAATAAAAATGCTTAATAAAAGATCTTTATTAATGATTGTCTTATGTATATCTATGATTCTTTTGCTTAGTGTTTTGATTTTTTCAATTGATGATTCAAATGAAGTGCTTTTTCAGGCTTTTTATTGGGAAATAGGTGATATGGGAGATTCCGAGGCCCAGGATTTATGGAAGCTATTAGCTGAAAGAGCAGTTGAATTTGCTGATGCTGGATTTACAGCCATCTGGATGCCGCCAGCTCATAAAGCCTGGCAGGGTGTCCATGATATAGGTTATGGGGTTTATGATATATGGGATTTAGGTGAATTCAAACAACCTGCTGACCCAAATTATACTACTGTCAGAACAAGATATGGAACTCGCAAGGAATTGGAAGAAGCTTTATCAGCATTGAAAGATGCAGGTTTGTCAGTTTATTATGATGTAATATTTAATCATAGAATAGGTGCTGATAGAACTGAAAGAATAAGATTATCTTCAGATAGTCCAAATTTAGCAGGTGAAGAAATAGAAGCCTGGACTTATTTTGAATTTGATGGACGTCAGGTATATTATAGTAGAGCAAATGAGTTTATGTGGGATCATAATGTTTTTGATAGTGTAGATTATGATGATTCTAGAAATCAGAATGGAATATTTTTGTTTGAAAATAAGGAATGGGATAATACTTATGGAATCCCCTATTTAATGGGAGCCAATGTTCATTATCAAAATGAAGATGTAGTACATGAAATGAAAGAATGGGGTCGCTGGATTCTTAGTGATATTGGTTTTGATGGCTTTAGACTTGATGCCAGCAAACATATTGATTCTACTTTTATTGACTCCTGGGTAAATAATCTTCAAGATTCAAGTGATAGTGATATTTTCTTTGTGGCAGAAGCATGGGAAGGCGACCTTGATTCCTTGATTGGATATGTTCATCATCTAAATAATGATCAAGTTAATTTTTTTGATTTCCCTTTACGGTCAGCCTTTGAAGAAATGAGAGATGGAAGACTGGATATGAGGGAATTAGGGGAAAGGGGTTTGCTTAATCATCCCGATTATGGAGATAGGGCTGTTAGCTTTGTTGATAATCATGATACTGATAGAGAAAGTAATGAATATGTTCGAGCTATAGATAATCGTAAATTACAAGCCTATAGCTATATATTGATGCATGAGAAAGGTCTGCCTACAATTTATTGGCGTGACTATTATCTTGCTGATATGAAAGATGCTTTGGATGATTTAATAGCTGCACGTCGTAGATTTGCCTATGGACCTGGTCGAGTTGCTGAAAATACTACTAAAGATACTTTTGCTTATCTTCGTGAAGGTTCTGATATGATAGAAGATAGCGGACTAGTATTATTACTTAGTATGGGAGAAAATGAAAGAAGAAACGAAGAAACTGAGGTGCTTTTTACTTACCAAGCTGGCATAGATTTATCTTCTGTACATCTGGCCGGTACATTTAATAATTGGTCTAGTGATTCTACTGAAATGCTAGAAGTTGAAGATAGAGTATATCAAGTAACACTGTCTTTGCCTCCTGGAAGATATGAGTATAAGTTCGTTATTGATGGGTTTAGATGGATAAGACCTAGAGATGCTGAGAATTATACTGATGATGGTTTTGGAGGTCAAAATGCAGTAATTAATGTTCTTGAGTCTAATGAAGAAATAAGTGATAGCAATTTTCTAAATTATATAGAGCAAGTTGATGATTCCGAGCAGGAAGCTAGAAAAAACTTAATAAGCATGGAGATAAACTCTACTCAAGCTAATACGGTATTCTTCGATTATACAGGAAATGTTGAAGGGACAGTGGAAACAGATAGTAAGGGAATAGGGGAATTTAAGGTTCGAAATTCTTCTGAGAAAGGCTGGTCAGTCTGGGTCCCTTTATCTGCTAAGGATTTAGAAGGAGATAATACTGTTTCTACAGCTAAAGATAGTGAAATCCCTGAAAATCATGTTAGAGTCCATTACAAACATGATCAAGATACTTATGAAGAATGGGGTTTATGGATATGGGGAGATGTAGTAAAACCTTCAGAGGCTATAGCTTCATGGCCGGATGGAGCTTATCCCTTCTCTGATAAGAATATAGGATATGCAGGTGCTTATATTGACATAGAAGTAGAGGAAAATGCTAGACAAATAAACTTTTTAGCAGTAAATATGGAAACTACTGAACAAACAGCTGATATGAATGTGCCTAATATAAGAAATAATCAATTATTTTTTAGAAGAGGTGATGACGAAGTATATACTAATCCTTATTATCTTACAGAAGACGGTATTAGAACTGGAGAACTATTATCTGAGTCTATAGAGCTTAGATTTACAAGTACAGATAGTTTGACAAAAGAAGACTTGTTTAATATTAAGGTAAAAAATAAAGAAGGTAGTGAAATTACTATAGAGGAATTATTTATTATAGATGGGGAACTAGTAATATTAAAGGGCGACTTTGATCCTGGATTAGCCCCATATACTTTAAGATATAAAGAGGATACAATTGAGGTAAATGCAGGATGGAGATTAATAGATGATTTATATGCTTACGATGGAAAATTAGGAGCTGAGCTTTTAGAAGACGGTTCAGCTAGATTGAAATTATGGTCTCCAGGAGCAGATAATGTATTAGTTGTTTTATATGATAAAGAAGATCAGTATCAGATAGTGGCTGATAATATAGCAATGACTTTAGGAGATAAAGGTGTCTGGCAAGTATTTTTAAATGAAGAGAATACAGGCATTGATGACTTGGGCGCATATTTTTATCACTATAAGATTGAGCGTGATGGGGATATTAAATTAGCACTTGATCCTTATGCTAAATCCATGGCTTCCTGGAATAGCGATCCTGATGATTCTGAAAAGACTTATCCAGTTGGCAAAGCAGCTATTGTAGATCCTTCAAATATTGGTCCCGAGTTAGACTATGCTGAGATAGAAGGATTTGAGAACAGAGTAGATGCTATTATCTATGAAATTCATGTCCGTGATTTTACTTCTGATCCGAAAATAGCAGATGATCTTAATTCACAATTTGCTACATTTGAAGCATTTGTAGATAAGCTTGATTATATAGAGGAATTGGGAGTGACTCACATACAATTGCTACCAGTAATGAGTTATTTCTGGGGAGACGAATTAGCAAATGATCAGCGTATGTTAGAGTATTCTTCCAGTGGAAATAATTATAACTGGGGCTATGATCCTCACTCTTATTTCTCTCTTAGTGGAATGTATTCTGAGAATCCAGAAGACCCTGAATTAAGAATAAAAGAATTTAAAAAATTGATTGATGAGATCCATAGTAGGGGGATGGGGGTAATACTGGATGTAGTTTATAATCATACAGCCAGAGTTACTATCTTTGAGGATTTACTAGCTAATTATTATCACTTTATGGATGCTGATGGTAGTACTAGAACAAGTTTTGGTGGTGGTCGTTTAGGAACAACTCATCATATGAGTAGAAGGATATTACTTGATTCAATTACTTACTGGGTAGAAGAGTTTAAGCTTGATGGCTTCCGTTTTGACATGATGGGAGATCATGATGCAGAAACTATTCAAATGGCCTATGATAAAGCTAAAGAATTAAATCCAAAGATCATAATGCTTGGGGAGGGCTGGAGAACTTTTGTAGGAGATGAGAATGCTGGGGATATTATGCCTGCTGATCAGGATTGGATGCAATACACTGATAGTGTAGGTGTCTTTTCAGATGAGTTTAGAAATGAATTAAAATCTGGCTTTGGTAATGAAGGGCAGCCTCGATTTATTACAGGAGGAGCAAGAAATATTGAACAAATCTTTGATAATCTTAAAGCTCAAGCACATAACTTTAAAACTACAGATCCAGGGGATGTAGTACAGTATATAGCAGCACATGATAATTTGTCATTACATGATGTTATTGCTGTTTCAATACAAAAGGACCCCGATTATCATCAGGAAGAAATTCAAAAAAGAATTCGTCTTGGAAATACTATGCTTTTAACAGCTCAGGGTACGGCATTTATTCATGCTGGGCAGGAATATGGCCGTACAAAGCAATTCAGGGCTGAAACTGATGAAGCCCCATATAAGTCACATAAAGGCATTGATGAAAATGGAGAGCCTTTCACTTATCCATATTTCATACATGATTCCTATGATTCTACAGATATTATAAATAAGTTTGACTGGTCCAAAGTTAGGGGAGAAGGTATCCATCGGGAAACTATGAAATATACAAAAGGTTTGATTGAGCTTAGAAGATCTACTGATGCTTTTCGCTTAAGTAATTTTGATTTGATTAATAGTAATGTATCTTTAATTACAAGTGATGATATAAGATCTATTGATCTGCTAATCGCATATCGAGCTGAATCAAGTGGTGGAGAAGCCTATTATGTATTCATAAATGCAGATGATAAACAGCGTGCAATATCTCTAGATTTTGATTTGCGGAATGCTGAAGTAATAGTAGATGCTAAAGAGGCTGGAATTGAACCTATAAGAAAGCCTTCTGGTTTTGAGTTATATAGTGATAGTATAATTCTTGATGGGCTAACTGCAGTTATATTAAGAAGTAATTAAAATTTGATACAATCAATCTGATACAATCCTTTATCGGATAAATGCTTGGATAAAAATGTGCGCAAAACATTTTAATATTCTAAATTATAGGGAGTGGTTTATGCTGCTCCCTTATTTCACCCATTATTTGATAAAGTGAGTTCTTAGTTATAGTGGCAGTTAGCTAGCGGATAAACAGCATTATCTGTTGATGAAATATTGATTATTATTATAGATATCAATCTGATCAATGACGTAACTTGACAATTTTACTTTAAAATGATATCTTTTACTTAATACCTTATTGGGGTATCTTTCAATATTAGAGTGAGGTGATTTGATGAATTCTTTATGTGACGGAGATAAAAAAGATTTAGAATTACGTTTAAAAAGGATTGAGGGACAAGTTCGCGGAATTCAAAGGATGATAGATGAAGAAAAATACTGTGTAGATATATTGACTCAAATCAGTGCTATTAGAGGAGCACTTAAAAAAGTAGGATTTAAAATCTTGAATTGTCATACACATGGATGTGTGCAAGAAGCAGTAAAGAACGAAGAAGGAGAAAAAATAATAGATGAATTAATGGATGTTCTTGGTAAATTTACTGATTAGTTAATTAATCCTGAGCGAAATTGTGATAATTTCGCTTGCTTCTTAAGATTGAACCGACTAAAACCATATGTTTAATAACTTTATTGAAAGGGGAGCTTATATAATGTTTTATTGTCATAACTGGACAAGTGTTAATTTTTTAGGAGGATTTGGCTGGCTTATTCACATACTTTTTTGGGTTTTATTAGTAACTGGCATTGTATATACCGTTACTAGATATAATCGTAAGGAAGGTCTTGATGTTATGAATGTTCTGAAGCATGAATATGCTTTAGGAAATATAAGTAGGGAAGAATATTTGGAAAGAAGAGAAGAATTAGAAAAGAGAAAGTAAAAATAATAGTATATGCTAAAGACAGTCTGTATACTTGACATGGGTCAGTTCAAATTACAGGCTGTCTTTATTAATATACATGTGAATTTAAGTTAACCTTAAATATTAAATTTTAAATAAAAATATTTGTTGAGTATATTAGGCTTATATAATCTATTTAAAGGACTTACTATCACTATCATAAATTTTTATATTCCCTTTACCATTATTTTTTACATAATATAGAGCTTTATCTGCATTAAGCAGTGAATCAGATCCTTCATCTGATTTTTCTTTATTATATATACCCATAGATACAGTTATATTAATTTTACCATGTATGCTCTTAAAAGGTTTTTCAATTTGTCGTTTTATTTTATTGGCTATTTTCTCAATATCTTTTTGTTCAGCATTAAAAATAATAATAATAAATTCGTCTCCACCATAACGACCAACAATATCACTTTTTCTTGTTCTTTTATTAATGGTCTGAGCAACATGTTTTATTACATCATCACCAGCCTGGTGACCATACTTATCATTTATATCTTTAAAATTATCAACATCCATAATTATCAAAGAATAATTATCTTTAGTATTTGATAATGTAGAAGTAATATAACCATGATTATAAATTCCCGTCATACTATCCCTTATGGATTTATTATACATTACTTTAGCAATCTTTTTATGCTCATAAACTTCTTCTAATAATGCAGTATAATCAGAAACTAAATAAAAGATAATTGAAAATGAAAAAATAAATATACCTATTAAAGAATAATGGAAATTAACTAAAGTATTATTAAATAATAATATTAAATCAAAAAAAACAGGTATTGTGGAAAATAAAATGCTAAAAAAGAATAACCTTGCTTTGTCCGATTTTTTGATATTTTTAGCGCTAGTATATAAGCATGAAAGAATATTTATAGCAATTATTATTGCTAAACTTTCATCTAAAATAGCAAAATATTTAGCAGGTGAAAACATGATAATCAAAAAACTTAATAATGAAAAGTATGCAAGAATTTTATTAACTCTACTACTTTTGTATTCCTCAAATATACTCATAGAAAATGCAAAAACTGCTAGATACATAGAAGCTACTGATATCTTTCTAAAGATAAGACCTGAAAAAAGTAAAAACGGAAAGTTTAGTGACTGTAATAATCCTAGTGATAGAGCAAAACAAGCTATTGCGAGATATAAGTATTCTTTTTTGCTTTTCTTGCTTTTTTTGTAAAGTGCTATTAATATAATAAAAGAAAATACATTAAATCCAATAGAAAGTACATTTATATTTTCAAGAATTTGTCTATCCCAACTTTCAATTAGATGGCCTTCACGGGATTCTGTAATTAAAATAGGGTAAGAGATACCAGGTTCACTAAAATTATTAATTAATATTTTTATTTCATTTTTATCTTCAATTAGTTTTGAATGTAAATTATATAACTCTACTGTATTCCAAATATTACTATAATTATTTTGATCCCCATAAGTTCCCAATAACTGGCCGTTAAAATAAATAGCATACCATTTGGCTGCTAGTCGGTTAATAACTATCTGATAATTATCTGATTCTGTGAGATTTGTAAAATTTTCATAACTTATATATGTTTTTAATTCATAAAAATTATAATCATGAATGATTTCTTCTTCATTAAAATTAACATAGTCAATTTTTCTAATAGTAAATTCTTCTATTTTTATAGTATTTCTTGAGCCGTTAAAGATGTTATAAGTAAAAGCTATAGTAAAGAAAATAAATATGAATACTGATATTATATAAATAATAAATCTGTTATTTTTTAAAATTTTCATAAAAAATCTATACCTTTCTTTTTGTATTAGGACTTTTCTCCTATTAATACGCTATTATAAGTATTTCTACATTGATTTCCTAAACCCTGCAAGAACATTGCAAGAAAAAAGTACATTTTAATTTAATACTTACTTGTATAAATAGATTGTTAGAGAAATAGAATATTAAAGATAATTGTTATAAGTCGATTTTAATTTTTATGGGGGTATAGATATGCAGAGTTATTTAAAGACTGATTCCTGGAAAATTATTGAGGAGGGTTTTGATCCAGATAAGCATCTTCTTTCTGAAAGCATTTTTAGTCTAGGCAATGGTTTTATGGGACAACGTGCAAATTTCGAGGAAAAATATACTGGAGACAGTTTGCAGGGTTCATATATGGCAGGAGTTTATTATCCTGATAAAACAATAGTTGGCTGGTGGAAGATAGGATATCCAGAATATTTTGCTAAAGTTTTAAATTCGACTAATTGGATTGGGATAGATATAAGTATAGATGGAGAAGAACTTGATCTAGCAAAATGCGAAGTAAAGGAATTTAGAAGAATATTAGATATGAAGGAAGGTCATTTAAGTCGTAATTTTTTACTTGAACTTTCTAGTGGTAAAATTTTAGAAGTAAGAAGTCAACGTTTTTTAAGTATGAAAAGAGGGGAAATAGCTGCGATTAAATATTCTTTAAAAGCAGTTAATTTTAGTGGATATATTGAAATGACACCATACCTAGATGGTGATATTATCAATCAAGATGCCAATTATGGAGAAAAGTTTTGGAAAGAGGTATCTGCTGCTGTAAATAAAAATGAGGCTTCTTTAGAGATGAAGACAAAAAAATTAGACTTTCAAATATGTTCAAATATGCGTTATGATATTGAAATCGCTGGAGAAGAAAATAATCATCTAATAGAGCAAGTTGAGAAAATAAGAGAAGAGAAATATGTAGCAAACAGAATTTCATTTAATTTAGAACAGGGAAAGCAAGCAACTTTATATAAGTACATAGCTAATACATCTTCCCGCTATCATGATGCTGAAGATTTAGTAAAAGTAAGTAAGGAATTATCAAAGACCGCTCATGAATTAGGATTTAATACACTTTTAGAAGAACAAAAGGAATTTTGGAAGGAAAAGTGGAAAAATAGCGATATAGTTATTGAGGGAGATATTGCAGCTCAACAAGGAATACGCTTTAATATATTTCAATTATATCAAACTTATACAGGAGAAGATGAGCGTCTTAATATTGGGCCAAAAGGATTTACTGGTGAAAAATATGGAGGCAGTACATACTGGGATACTGAGGCTTACTGTCTTCCATTTTATTTAAGCACAGCTGAAGAATCCGTGGCAAGAAATCTTTTGATATATCGTTATCGTCATCTAGAAAAGGCTATTGAAAATGCAGAAAAACTAGGATTTGCAAATGGAGCCGCCTTATATCCTATGGTAACAATGAATGGTGAAGAGTCTCATAATGAGTGGGAAATTACCTTTGAAGAGATTCATCGTAATGGGGCAATCGCTTATGCAATATATAATTATGTAAACTATACTGGTGATAAAAGCTACCTTGGAGAATATGGATTAGAAGTCTTGGTGGCTATTTGCCGTTTTTGGGAACAAAGAGTTAGTATTTCACCTAAAAGAAATAAGTATGTGATCTTGGGTGTTACTGGTCCTAATGAATATGAAAATAATATAAATAATAATTGGTACACAAATCGAATAGCTGTCTGGACATTAGAGTATACTCTTGAAGTCCTTGAATATTTAAGAAATGAAGAAAAAGAAAGACTGGATGAACTTATACAAGAATTGTCTTTGAGTTCGGAGGAATTGGTTAAATGGCAGGATATAATAGAAAATATGTATTTCCCAATTGATAAAGAGACAGGTATATTTTTACAACAAGATAATTATCTAGATAAAGAACAAGTATTAGTTGAAGAACTTGATGAAAAACATTTACCTTTAAATCAAAACTGGTCCTGGGATAGAATTTTACGTTCTTGTTTTATCAAACAGGCTGATGTACTCCAGGGATTATATTTTCTTGAAGATAAATATGATCTTGAAACAATTGAAAAAAACTATCGTTTTTATGAACCTAGGACTGTCCATGAATCTTCACTATCACCTTGTATTCATGCTGTCTTAGCAGCTAAAATTAAAGATTATGAAAAAGCCTATCAAATGTATATTAGGACAGCTAGATTAGACCTGGATAATTATAATAATGATACAGAAGATGGATGTCATATAACCAGTATGGCAGGAACATGGATGTCCTTTGTTCAAGGCTTTGGTGGATTAAGAGTAAGGGATGATCAATTAATTTTAAATCCATTCTTACCGGATAAGTGGAAGGCATACTCTTTTAAAGTTTTATTTAGAGGAGCTTTATTAAAAGTGGAATTAAATCATGAAGGTTTAAAAATCTATAATCAGAGTAAAGAAGATATAATAGTAAATATCTATGCTAAGGAATATAATTTAGCTAAGGAAGAGACTCTAGAAATTTGAATTAATAAATTTAAAATTGTAGTTTAGAAAACATACAAAGAATTCCCCTTGCAATATAATATATTTTGTTAAGGGGGAATTAAACTATGAAATCGAAAAATTATTTTATTAAAACAAATAGGACGTTTACTTTTTTTAGGAAATACGCCTGGGTAATAACATTATTTGTAGCTATTGGAGGACAATTTTATCCTTATTTTGGACTTATAGTACCATTTATTATTATTGCACTAACAGCTAGCAGTTTTACAAAAGGGAGATTCTGGTGTGGAAACTTTTGCCCACATGGTAGTTTTTTTGATCGATTACTTTTACCAATAAGTAGGAACAAGAAAATTCCTGCTATTTTTACGTCTAAAATAGTGGTAGTTATATTTTTTCTATATTTTTTAATTAATTTATCAAGACGCTTTATAGGAGTATTTCAAAATTTAGAGAATGTATCTTTATTTTATAGTGTAGGAATGATTTTTTCTAATACCTATTTAATGGTACTTGTAGTTGGTGGTCTTTTGGCGATATTTATTAATTCCAGAACTTGGTGTCAGTTTTGCCCTATGGGTGCTATCCAAACATTATCTTATAAACTTGGTAAACTTGTAGGTGTGACGGAGTCTAAAGATGTCAAGGTAAGTGTTGAGCATTCTGATCTCTGTCAATCTTGTGGAAAATGTGCTCGGGTATGTCCAATGCAGTTAACACCTTATAAAGATTTTGATGGAGACAATAATCAATTTGATAACGAAAAGTGTATAAAATGTAATACTTGTGTTGAAAATTGCCCAGTAGGAATTTTGCATATGGCTACTGCTGATGAGGCTAAAGACTTAAGAGAAAAAGCTAATTTAGATGGTTTTGAAGATAGCTCTTATTATGAAGCCGAAATCAAATCAATAAAAGAACTTAGTAAAGATATAAAGGAATTTAATATTAAGTTAATAAAGCCAAATAAAATGAATTTAACACCTGGACAATTTATATTAATCAAAATTGATAAAGAAAATGATGTAGATAGAGCATATTCTATTTCTAAGGCTAACCAAGAGGGTACTGAGATTAGTATTACAGTAAAAAAAGTAGATTACGGTTATGGTACTAACATTATGTTTAGTGATTTTAGTGAAGGTGACCGAGTTGAAATTATAGGACCTTTAGGCAGAGAAATTCGTATTGATTATAGTAATAAGAAACTAATGTTTCTAGCTAATGGTATAGGAATAACACCTTTTGTACTTGGTTCAGAGAATTCACTAGAGTATAAAGACCTCTATAATTTTGATGGTGAAATTGATCTTCTATATGGAGTAAGGTATCAAGAAGATTTAATATATGATCAATTGTTTAGTGACTTAGAGAAGAAACATTCTAATTTTAACTATCATAAAGCCTTATCCAGAGAAGATAGTAGTAATGCTCGAAAAGGATATATCACTGATATTCTAAAAGATATGGATGTAGATAAAGATACAGTAGTATATATATGTGGTACTAGAGCAATGGCTGACGATGCTACTAAAATTCTATTGAATAAAGGTCTAGCTAAAGAAGCTATAAATTATGAGGATTTTGCTATATAGAATATTTAATGAAACTAATCAATATCTCAATTAATAGAGGATATTAGCTAAAGGCACTTCTTTCTTAAAAAGGAGTGCCTTTTTAAGTGTTTTTGTTTTTTACTTTAATATGATGATGAAGATTATATTTTTATTAATAATGGTAATTTTTCAAGTATATTGCAGGAAGTTAATGCTTAGTCGAGAAATATAATATTATAGATTGCTACTTATAGGTAATATATACGACAACATAGTCGTAAAGATTTATTATTTGGATATAATGCGACACGTGTCGCATTATATCCAAATAGAGACTTTTTATGAATGTCGTAAAGATATCGTTATATGTAATGATATTCTAGTTACAAAAATTACTAGAAAAAATTATAAGAAAGCCGATTTAGTGTACATTTTTATGTAAATATCGTATAAT
>JBBJJH010000046.1 GCA_037623315.1 Halanaerobiaceae bacterium ANBcell28 | reverse complement strand
TTCTTCCCAGTTATATCAAGAAGCCGTTAGAAATTTTGAACTCCGAAAGTTGAGTAAATATATAATAAGTTCAAAATTCAAAAATAAAAAACAGCAGCCTAAATATTTCTTTGCTATTGCTTCAAAAAGTGGCAAAATAATAGATCAACACTTTGGTCATGCAGATAAATTCCTAATTTATACTTTTTATAACAATATTGTAGAGTTTTATGAAGAAAGGGAAATTGAAAAATATTGTTCAGGTAAAGAGTGTTTTGATAAAGGGTCCAGGATGGAAAATATAATTGCAATGCTTGATGATTGCACAGCAATTTTCTGTACCAGAATTGGTCATAAACCGAAGAAGACTTTAAAGAATAAAGGTATAGAAGTTATGGAAATGTATGAATTGATTGAAGATGGAATTAAATATTATACTAATGATGTTATAGAAAATAAAAAGACAGCTTTATTATTTAAGTAAATAAGAGAAACCTGTAAGATAAGTTTTACAGAGTGAATATGTAATAAATTAAAAAAAGAGTTACAGGAGGAATTAAAATGCCAGAAATTAAGCATCATGTTTTTGTTTGTTCCAGCTCCAGGATTAATGGTCAACAAAAGGGCTACTGTGTTAACAAAGATTCTGTGGAGATCGTTCAAAACTTTATGATGGAGATAGAAGAATGGGGTCTTGCAGGTGCTGTAATGCTAACAAATACTGGCTGTCTTGGTATCTGTGATAAAGGACCGATAGTGATTGTTTACCCGGAAGGGGTCTGGTATGGAGGGGTTACCCCTGATGATGTTGAAGAGATTGTTGAATCTCATTTGGAGAATGGGGAGATAGTGGAGAGATTACAAATTTAGAGTATCATTAAAAAACAACCCCGCTTACTTTAATGTCTTATAAGAGGGAATGATAGCTATGAAAAATATTATATTTTATACCTTAATAGCAATATTCGCTTTCTTCCTTACTGCTTGTTCTCCCTCAAGTAGTAAGGAAATAACCTCAATCAGGGTAATGGCTGCTGCCAGCCTTACAGAAGTCTTTCAGGATCTTAAAAGTAATTTTGAAAAGGAACATCCCGATATAGAAATAGAATTAAATTTTGCTGGCAGCCAGGCACTATATAGTCAAATATCTTATGGTGTAGCAGCAGATATTTTTGCTTCAGCTAATTTAAAATATATCAATTTATTAGAAGAAGATCAGCAGATTAGAGATTCTTATATATTTGCTAATAATGGTTTAGTTGTTTTAGTATCAGATTTGCGATTAAGGGAATTGGATGATTTATTAAAGGATGATGTAAATATTATTATTGCTGATCAATCGGTTCCCATTGGTGAATATACAATTTACTTACTGGAAAATCTTAATCAAAATCCAGAACTAAGAGTTAATTATAAAGAGTTATTTCTCAATAATGTAGTTTCAAAGGAATTTAGTGTAAGTGAAATAGCAACTAAAGTGCAAATAGGAGAGGCAGATGCGGGTGTGGTGTATTGGAGCGATTATTTTTCAATAAGAGATGAGGAACTGAGTTTTATTGAATTTGATAAAGAAGATAATATTAAAACCACATATAAAGTTTCTTTATTAAATAATAAGAGTTTGTCTAATAATTTAGTAAAAAAAGAAGCAGCAGAAAGTTTTGTGTATTTCCTACTCTCCGATCAGGGGAAAGAAATATTGCTGGAGCATGCTTTTCTGGTGAAAGGACCATAGATTGTCAAAAAATAATCAAAAAATTATCTAAAGCTTATCAAAAAAAGAATATTAAGCAGATAGATAAGGATAAGTATAGAAAGAAGGTGAGATTATGCATGAACAGGTTTTAAATAAAGAACTTACAGGAGCTTTTGATAATTCTTATAATAAGAGGCTTAGCTTTAGCTTTAAGCCTAACTTTTTTAAATTACTAGTTTTCATACTTTCAATTATTAATATCGGATTTATATTGTTGATAGTTTTTTCTCTTTTTTATAATTCCTCAGTATCGAATATTCTTGCTGTTTTAAGTAATATTACTGTCTGGCAGGCTGTCAGAATTAGTTTTTCCTCAATTGTAATTTCAGCACTAATAACTATCTTAATAGGTACAGCTGTTGCTTATATAATTTCACAAAAAGATAATAAAACTAATAGAATTATTAGTATTTTATTGAATGTCCCCTTATTAATGCCTCCTGCTGTAGCAGGGCTGGCTTTGCTAATGACTTTTGGCCGAAGAGGCTTTCTGGCAAATTTATTAAGTAATTTCACAATATCTTTTAGCTTTTTTGCATTAATCATTGTTCAGGTTTTTGTAATGCTACCACTTTTTACCCAGTCATTAAAAAATAGTTTTCAAGTTATCGCCAATCAGGATATCCAGGAAGCAGCAATGATTGCTGGAGCAGGTGATAAGGACTTACTACTATATATTTATTTACCCTTAAGCAGGAGACCTTTTTTTACCGGTTTGACTATGGCCTGTTTGAGGGCAGCTGGAGAATTTGGAGCCACTTTGCTTTTTGCAGGTAATTTAGAGGGAAGGACACAGACTTTATCTACTGCCATTTATACTTTTATTCAGCAGGATATCAATCTGGCTGTTTCTCTGGCGGTGTTAATGTTAGTTCTTTTTTTAATTCCTTTATTTATTATTGAATTAAGTAGAGCAGAAAAAAATTAAAATAAGAGGTGAGAAATATGAGTGATTTCTATATTATTGATTCAACTTTAAGAGATGGGGAACAGACAGCAGGTGTTGCTTTTTCCAGAACAGATAAGATAAGAATAGCCCTAATGCTTGATCAATTGGGAATAGATATAATTGAAGTTGGTATTCCTGCCATGGGAGAAGAAGAGATAAGTACTATTTCTGAAATAATAGCTATGGATTTACAGGCTGAGATATTGACCTGGAATAGGATGGTGCTGGCTGATATTGATAAGTCACTTGAGACTGGAGGAAGCTCTGTTCATATTTCTGCACCAGTTTCTGATATTCATATTCAGCATAAATTAAAGAAAAGCAGGGAATGGGTTTTGAAAAACATAGAAGAAGTAGTAAGATATGCAGTTGATAATAACTGTATTGTTTCAGTGGGAGCTGAAGATGCATCAAGAGCTGATCAGGGCTTTTTACTGGAATTTTATAAAACAGCCTTAAATGCTGGAGCGATTCGACTTCGTTATGCGGATACAGTTGGTTTCATGGAGCCATTATTGGTTCATCAAACTATCTCTACTATTAGAAAAGAGATAAAGGCAGAAATTGATTATCATGGACATAATGATTTTGGTATGGCAACTGCCAATGCATTGGCTGCTTATAAGGCAGGGGCAAAATATATTAGCTGTACTATTAATGGCTTAGGGGAAAGAGCTGGCAATACTGCCCTGGAAGAGATAGTAATGGCTTTAAAATATATTGAAAAAAGCAATACTAAAATTCAAGTGGATAAATTAATGCATTTATCCAGAGAAGTAGAGAAATTAAGTGGCAGACTATTATCAGAAAGCAAACCGATAGTAGGAAAAAAAGTCTTTTCTCATGAATCAGGAATTCATGTAGATGGCCTCTTGAAAGACAGCAGGACTTATGAAGCTTTTTCACCAGAGGATATAGGCAGGAAGAGAGATTTTGTCCTGGGAAAATTTTCTGGCAGCAGTGCTGTGCTTCACAAATATAGGGAAGAAGGACGAGAGATAAGCCGGGAAGAAGCTAAGCTGATATTAATTGGTTTAAGGAAGTCATGTAATTAATTTTTTGAGATTATTGAAAAATATAAATTATTAAATAAAACCGTCATCACATATCAAAATATGGATGACGGTTTTACTATTTATTAATTAACATCCTGAAATTGAAAAAACTTGACAAAAGAATATCTATGTATTATAGTTATATATATAACTATATAAGTATAAGACGCTGATTAAACTTAAATATATAAAATTACTTATCTTAAGGGACTTATAGAGCAGTTGTAACATTAATGAAGGTGGTGAATGTTATTGAGCCAGTTATTAGACAATAAAAAACCAATATATATGCAGATTAAAGATAAGATTGAAGATCAGATTATAAATAAGCAACTAAAAGTAGATGAACAAATCCCTTCGACAAATGAAATGGTCAATTTTTACAAAGTAAATCATATTACAGTTTCGAAGGGGATTAATATCCTGGTTGATGAAGGGCTTGTTTATAAGAAAAGAGGTGTAGGGATGTTTGTTGCTGAAGGTGCAAGGGAAAAACTTTTGCAAAAACGCAAAGACAGCTTTGCTGAAAAGTATGTATTACCTATGATTAAAGAAGCAAATAAGTTAAATTTAAGTGAAAAAGACATTAGTAATATTATAAAAGAAATAAAGGAGCGTGTTTTTTGATGAGATTTGATATAGATGTAAAGAATGTATATTTGGAATATAATGATTGTCTGGCATTGAAAGATATTTCATTTTCTCTTTCACAGGGAAAAATATATGGTCTTGTTGGTAGAAATGGGGCTGGTAAAACTTCATTGCTCTCTTTATTAGCTTCTTTTAATTATCCTACTTCTGGCTCTATAAAAATATCGGGTGAAGAAGTATTTGAAAATGGGAAGATTATCTCTCAGATCAGCTATATAAATGATTATATTTATGATGATACTTATAATTCTCCTGAACTTAGTTTTAAATTTGCTGAACGCTATCGCCCTAACTTCGATCGCAAATATGCTGAAGACTTATCAAGGTATTTTAACTTTCCACTTAATAAATCAATTAGTGATTTTTCCAGAGGAAAACAATCTGCTTTTAATGTAACTATGGGTCTGGCCACTCGATCACCAATTACTATTTTTGATGAGATATATCTTAATATGGATGCTGCAACCCGTGAGCTTTTTTATAACGAACTTTTAAGAGAACAAAATGAAAGCCCAAGACTATTCATATTGTCAACTCATTTAGTATCAGAAATGAATTATTTATTTGACCATGTACTAATTCTGAATCATGGAGAGCTAATTATAAATGAAGCTTATGATGAAGTAATTGAACGAGGAGCTTCTATTATTGGCAAAGCCTCTGTGGTAGATAATTTTGTAACTGATATGAAAATATTAAACAAGCAGCAACTTGGGGGTACTAAATCAGTAATGATATATGGAGAACTTAGTCAAGAAAAAATCTCTGAAGCTGAGCAAAAGGGTTTGGAAATAGGGCCAGTATCACTTCAGGATTTATTTATACATTTAACACAGGAGGAGAGAAACTATGATATTAAAAAGTAATTCTAATAAAGTAAAATTATCTTTGGATTTGTTTTATCTTCAAATGAAGCTAGCTCTTTTGCCACTGATTTCAGCTAATATAGGAATTTTTTTTGTTTCTAATAAACAGAACATTAACTTTTTTGATTTTACATTTTCAGCCGCTAGATTCGTTATGATTGTTATTGTTATCTTTACTTGCTTTGAATTTGCAAATTATATAAGGAATGCCGGTATTACTCGAAGAGATTATTTTTATGCTTCAGCAATATCAACTTTAGGAATATCATTCAGTATTATGATCCTGGCAGCTATCTTTACAGGAGTGCTTACTTTTCTTGATAACTATACAGGATATACTTTCGTTGTAAATACAGCTAGCTTTATAGAAACTAATTCAGAATGGCTTATACCAATATTGGGATCTAGTATGATGCTTTTTTCTTACTATCTAGCTAGCGGATTTATTGCTATTGCTTTTTATCGCAGGAGGATGAGGGCACTGTCTATTATTGTTGCTCTTTTATATATCATTTTTATAGAATTAATATGGATGTCAGAACTTCTCTGGCCTTTAAGTGGAATGGTAATCTGGATAGATATGTCTTATCACTTAGCTTTTGTCCTTAATTTTATATTAATTGTTATAGGTTTAGGTATTATTCGTTTATTAACAAAAAGCATGGCTATAAAAATTGAGTGAATATGATTGTAGCTTTTATGCGATTACAGAATAAAAGAGATATATACACAAAGGATATGGTTATTTTTACGTGCTTGTGTATTTATAATGTCAGTAATAATTCTTATAAAAAAAGGGCTTCCAAATTTAAAACAAATCTTGATCTCATTTTTTCTGGCTTCTATAATGTTTATTGCCTATCAAGGGATATCTGTTTTTTCAGTAAGGATTTTTCTAGTTTTATTTCTATCAAGCATGGCTACTTTAAGTATATCTAATAAATATCAATCAAATGGGTTGAAGTTTTTAAATACAGATAGTGTAAAATCTATTTTCTTCACTATTTGTATCGGCCTTATCATTGGAATCGTTTTGGGTATAGTTAACTTGTTTCTTTCCTCTGAAACATTAGAATTTCAGTTTAATATTCTTGCCTTTACAATAGCATTAAGCCCTGCGATACTTGAAGAGATTGCTTATAGGGCCCTTATATATTCTTTTTGCCTATATCTTTTAAAAGGAGAAGTAAATACAAAGCTAGAAAAATTTACTTGTTATTTCATGATGATTGTTCCCCATGTTGTGATCCATTTGCCAGACATATTTCTTGAAAATGTCATGCTTAATTGTGTTTGTCAAGATAAATTTAAAAAACAAGACTAAAGTCCTTGTGTTATATCCATTTCAGAGATAGGTAAAGATAGACAAATTGAGCTATAAAGAGAGGGTAGAGTATAGTTTCGACTTTATGTCAAGAGTAGAAAATATGATGAAATAATGATATTATCATATAATATTGGAATTTTTTGTAGAAAGTTGCGTTTGAAAAATTATTAGTAACTTTGTATAATTACAAGCAAATAGTTTTTTAGACTTAGGTATCCAAGGTAATTAAAAATAATACTTATTTTAATTAGGAGAATGAACGATGAAACTATTCAAATCAATTTTAGTTGCAGTATTATTAGTAGTGTTTTTAGTAGGGTGTAGTATAAGTACTAATTTTCAGGAATCTATAGAAAAAGAGGTAGAAGCCGAGGAAATTAACACTTTAGAAGAGTTGACTATAGAAGAAAAATTAGAGGATTTTGAGTATCTATTTAAAGTAATAACGGAAAATTATCCTTATTTAGAAGTAAATAGGCGAATCCATGGTATAGATTGGGTTAACAATAAAGACTTGTATAGAGAGTGGATTATGGACACTCAAAGCGATAGTGAATTCTATGATGCTATGAATTTAATTTTACGAGATCTTAATGATAACCATACTGATATAATTGATGGGAATTTTGTTGAATTTGTTAGAGAAGTATATGATTATGTGTTAATGCAGTACCCTGAAAATTGGCGTAAAATGCCTTTCGAAAATCTAAATAATAGTCTTGTAACAGAGAGATATGAATTAGAGGAGTTTAAGGTTGGGGAGCTAAAAAACAAAGAAGAAGATGCTGAAGAAAACCAAGGGATAAGCAATGCAAGGGTTCAAGATATCATAAAGGATAAAGTTGCACATATTACTATTCCATCAATGATTCAACCCTACCAAAGAAAAAGTGATGAGGAACTTATTAAGGGATACTTAGACCAAATTAAAAACTATAAAGTGCTAATTATTGATGTAAGAGACAATGTGGGTGGAAATAATTCCTATTGGAGTGATTTACTTGTACCTATGATTGCTAATAAACCATACCAATCTGAAACTTATAAATTTTACAGAGGTGGTGAAATCGTCACAAAGTATGTTGAGCATCAAGCAAAATACGAGGAACTTGAAGAAAGCGAAATTTACAAAATATCAGATTTAGATAAAGCTACTCTACCAATGTTGCCACCAGAGATTCATGATTCCTTTGAATATTATAGAAAAAACACGCTAATTATAGAGCCAAATGCGGAATCTATTAAATTTAAGGGAAATGTTTATATGTTAGTAAACGGACTTGTTTATTCATCTGCTGATTCTTTTGCTGTTTTTGCAAAACAAAGTGGTTTTGCAACATTGCTTGGAGAAAAAACCCTAGGGGGTGGCATAGGTTCTGATCCGTGGATAGAAATGCTACCTAACAGCGGATATGTATTCAGGTTTACCAAAGAAATGGGAACCACTGCTGATGGTACTTCTAATGCAGAACATAAAACCACGCCCCATTATGAGGTAGAAGGTGAACCTATGTGGAATGACTTACTGAATGATGCTAGTGTGAAAAAGATATTAGAATTGGAAGGGTTGATGCTAGATAACTAGTTTTCTGCATGAACGAAATAATAATATACTCAAGTAATGAACTTAGAACTCTTGCTGAAAAATATGGAATTCTAGAAAAGTGAAGTGCGATAGTTGTACAACTCACGATATGGAGTAATTTGCTATTATTTAAAATATTGAACCCATGAAATTATTATTTTATGGAAGTAATGGTAGTGGTAAAACTACTTTATTTCTGCACCAGTATCTGATATTCATATACAGCATAAATTGAAGAGGAGCAGGGAATGGGTTTTAAAAAATATCGAAGAAGTAGTAAGATATGCAGTTGATAATAACTGTATTGTTTCAGTTGGAGCAGAAGATGCATTAAGGGCAGATATTGACTATCATGGACATAATGAATTTGGTATGGCAATGGCTAACGCACTGGCTGCTTATAAGGCAGGGGCAAAATATATTAGCTGTATATTAATGGTTTGGGAAAAAGGTTGGTAATACTGCCCTGGAAGAGATAGTTATGGCCTTAAAATATATAGAAAAAAGCAATACCAGATTCAAGTGGATAAATTAATGCATTTATCCAGAGAAGTAGAAAAATTAAGTGGCAGACTATTATCAGAAAGCAAACCGATAGTAGGTAAAAAAGTTTTCTCTCATGAGTCAGGAATTCATGTTGATGGCCTCTTGAAAGACAGTAGGACTATGAGGCTTTTTCATCAGAGGATAAAGGCAGGAAATGAGATTTTGTTTTGGGCAAATTTTCTGGTAGCAGTGCTATTTTACACAAATATAGGGAAGAAGGGCGAGTGATAAGCCGGGAAGAGGCCAACAGCAGAACAGGTACAGGAAGTTTTTGTTGAACATACTTATCCAGAAAGATTCTTTACAGTGATAGTTGCTAATAAGAATGAAGTATTATCTGTCTTTGAAGAAAAAGAGATAGAAGTAGAGTTGATTGAGATTTTTTAAGAAGTAGGGTAATAAAGCTGACTCCTGTCAGCTTTTATAACTTTTAAAAGTGTGTGTTTAATAGGTATTTATGTGTTTCATGATAATTATTATTATCATAATTGGATATAAAGCAGAATAGGGCAAAAGTACTATTTTTATTTTTAGAGAAAATAAAGTCGAATATTGACGTCGTAGTTTATCAAAAAAAAAAAAAAGGAAAGAAAGATAAAACTGAAAAATAGGAAAACATGAACAAAATTGCGTTTGACGGACTTGTTTACATATATTAGAATTATAAATAGGAAATTTCCAATATACATACTTCTTGAGGAGTGGAGAAAATAAAAAATTAAAGGGAGAGATTATTTATGAATGTTTTGACTAATGGGATTGAATTGAGAGAAGAAGAAATGATTATGGTTAATGGTGGTGGATTTCGTATAAACGGTGGTATAGAACCTGGTGATAGAACACCTGAAGGCTATGATCCAGTAAGGACAGCAATAGTCGGAACTTTTGCAGGAATAGGAGGTCCTGGAGCGGTTATAGCAGCTGTTACCGCTGATGTATTACTTCAAGCTAGGGAAGCGTCTCAGTAGGATTTGAAAATTTTTTTAAAAAAATTACTACGCTTTCGTAATTGTTTGATTATTTATAATAGCATGGCTATATAGCCCCCTAACAGAGTTGGAGAAAATATTTGCAAGTGATATATTTACTTATAGAGAGCTGAATTAGGGGGCATTATTTTGGTATATTTGAACTCCATAAAACGAGATACCATAACAGAGTTTCATGCTTTAAAAACCCATAACACTGTTGTATAATAAATATTTTAATGGATATGGTAAAGAAAAATCAAGTTATAATTTTATGTAAATATACAAGATGTTTATAATATAGATCGGTTAATATTTGAATTTGATAAAGTAATTGAACTAGCTTTCAATAAGGTTGATTTTTTAGTTTAATTAGTTAATTTGATTAGATTTTTAAATTAAGGGTCTTTCATAATACCCTTATTTGAAGTTTTAAAAAAATAAATACTAAGTTTTGATACTTTTATTTTGTTTTTTATACTTTGAAAGCAATTAATTGTAATTGGAAAAAATATTCTACAAGTTAAGCTGCAACTTGATCTTGCTGATTATTTAGTCTTTCTACAGCTATTTCATCAGCGATAAGACCTATACAGCTGAGAAGTATATGGGTTTTAACTTTTTGGGCACCCATAATTGTTAAATTTTCAAGGTTAAGATGTTCTTTAAGTCTGGGTTCTTTCAACACTGTTGAACTAACAAAGCTTGTAAGATAGATTCAAGATTATATCCAGTTGGACCTTTGTTGGATTTTGACTCAAGTTATTTAACAACAATTGAAAAGTCAATTAAGTCTAAAATATAGACTAATTTGCTTTCTGGTTGTAATTTCATCAATTCATCAAAGGATATTAATGTTTACATAGTAGTTTCACCTTACTTTCTTTTAGAATTTATGGTTTGGTTACTATAATAATTCGATAAAAAGAGGGCTGAAGCCTTTTTATACCCTCAAAAATCTTTATATATTAAGGACAATTTTTATGAAATTTGCTTATTTAGAAATTTAAACAAAGGAGTTGGTTAATTTGTCTTATTTTTTGACAGGTTTAATAATTTTTCTGGCTACATGCTTAGTAAAATATGTGATTATTCCTCATTTAAAATCTATTTTAGTACCAACAAGATTAGAAAAATGGAATGATTTTTATGATGTGATTTTATATTTTTTTATGTTTTTAACAGTTATAAATATAATATCATATTTTAATTTATGGGTGGGTTAAAAAGAAAGTCAATTATTTAGTTATGTAATCGTAGTAAAATAATCTTAGAGTAGTACTACTCGTTGTCAACTTAAATTTTGTATATAATATTTTATTTATATATTAGAATTACTACTAATGTTTTGTAGGATATATAATAATTACTCATTACTACAAATCCCTTTAATAAAGGGATTTGCTATATATAAAGGAGAAAAACATGAGCATATTCAAAAAATACCACTGCATACAACAACATGATATGACAGACTGTGGGGCAGCCTGTATAGCCACTATCTCAAAGCAACATGGGCTAAAGATTTCCATCACACAAATTAGGGAAGTAGCAGGAACAGATCAAAAAGGAACCAATGCCTTTGGCTTAATCAAAGCAGCCAAAGAATTGGGCTTTTCTGCAAAAGGAGTAAAGGCAGAAAGAGAACACCTCCAAGGAGATCTACCTCTACCCTGTATTGCCCATGTTGTTAAAGGTAGTCTTCTTCATTATGTGGTAATTCATGAAATAAAAAAAGATGAAGTAATCATAGCTGACCCTGGAGAAGGGATAGTTAAGTACACAATGAATGACTTTTGTGAGATATGGTCAGGCGTACTTATTTTAATGGTACCAGGTGAAAAGTTTGAAAAAAGAGATGAAACAACAGGTCTTTTTGCCAGATTCTTCAGCTTATTAAAACCTCATAAAAGATTATTAGTAGAAATCTTTATAGCTTCTATTTTATATACCCTAATGGGATTAGCAGGAGCCTTTTATTTTAAATACCTTATAGATACCATCTTAGCAGATGGTTTAACAAAGACTTTACATATTATTTCAACAGGAATTATAATTTTAACTATTTTAAAAATAATAATGAATGCTTTTAGAACACATTTACTTGTATATTTAAGTCAAAAAATTGATATATCCTTAATCTTAATGTACTATCAACATGTTTTAGAACTACCAATGTCTTTTTTTGACTCTAGAAAAGTAGGAGAAATAATTTCCAGGCTTAGTGATGCTTCTAAAATCAGGAATGCTATTTCAGGTGCAACAATAACTGTAATGATAGATACATTGATGGTAGTTGTAGGAGGAATAGTTCTATATATTCAAAGCCCAGTACTTTTTGGAATAGCATCAATAGTAATACCTTTTTATATAGTAGCAGTTTGGAGCTTTAATAAACCCTTTAGAAGAATACATAGAAAAGAGATGGAACAGGGAGCAGAATTACAATCCTATCTGGTAGAATCAATTTCAGGAGCAGCAACTATCAAAGCTTTTAATGCGGAAGATGAAGCTAATCTTGAAACAGAAGGTAGATTTATCAAATTTATCAAATCAATCTTTAAAGCTAGTTGGTTATCAAATCTACAATCTTCAATACAGGTTACACTTACATCTGTCAGTGAGACTGTAATCCTCTGGATAGGTGGTTTGCAGATAATTAATGGTAATCTTAGTATTGGACAACTTATTACCTTCAATGCCTTATTAGCCTACTTTTATGGCCCAATTCAGAATCTGATAGACTTACAACCACAATTACAGGAAGCCTATGTAGCCTCAGACAGGCTAGGAGAAATACTTGATTTAGAAATAGAGAAGAAAGATGAAAAGAACAAAATTAGAAAAGAAAAGCTGGCAGGTAAGTTTGAAGTAAAGAATATAGAGTTCCGTTATGGAACAAGAGAAAAGGTAATCAAAGATATCAGTTTTGATATTCAGCCAGGAGAAAAAGTAGCATTAGTAGGAGAAAGTGGTTCAGGAAAAACCACTTTAGCAAAACTTCTTTTAAAATATTATTTGGTACATGAAGGTGAAGTCTTAATAGATGATTACAATCTTAAAGACTTAAGTTATGAAAGTCTAAGAGATAGAGTAGGTTATGTACCACAGGATATCTTTTTATTCAGTGGTACTATCAGAGAAAATATAGCATTTGGAATGCAAAATGTATCCATGGAAGAAATAGTAGATGCAGCTAAAAAATCAAAGGCTCATGAGTTTATCAACAAACTCCCACTCCGTTATGAAACACTGGTAGGGGAAAGGGGTTCAAATCTCTCTGGAGGACAAAAACAAAGAATAGCCATAGCCAGAGCAATACTTAAAGATCCAGATGTTTTGATTCTGGATGAAGCAACTAGTAATCTAGATACAGCCACAGAAAAAGCCATCCACCAGACAGTAGAAACAGTCAGTCAGGGTATAACTACAATTATAATTGCTCATAGATTAAGTACCATCTTATCCTGTGATAAGATAATACTTCTAGAAGATGGAAAAATCAAAGAAATGGGTTCACATAGAGAATTAATAAAACTAAAAGGTGACTACTATAATCTCTGGCAAAGCCAGACTATCGATGACTTAGAAACAAAGGAAGATGCCTCATGAGAACTGAAATACTAAATTTTGAAGAATTATCAGATAGCAGAGAGATGATGACAGCTAGAGAACCAAACTTTATCATTATCTTTATCTATCTGATATTAGCTATTCTTATAGCAGCATTTGTCTGGATGTGGTTTGGTGAAATAGATATTACTGTAAGAGCTACTGGTATATTAAGACCAGCTACAAGTGTAAGTGTTATTAGGAATATAAATGGAGGAGAAATAATAGAATTAAACTATCATGAAGGCAAAGTAGTTTCACAGGGTGATCAACTATATCAAATAGATTCAAACAACTTAGAAAATCAATTAACTACAATAACAACAGAAAAAGATAAGTTAGTAAATGATTTAGAAAATCTTCGTCTTCTGGAAAATAGCATTAATGGAGGAGAAAACCTTTTTTCTATAGATAATCTTGAATACTATAACCGTTATTTAATATATGAATATGAATTAGAGCAATTAGCCTTAGAATATAGTCAGGCAGAGCGAAGATATCAAAGAGAACAACAATTAAGTTCTTCCTCAACAACAGCCAGCAGAATGGAAGAAATTCAAGGAGCATACAATCTATCTAGAATTAATTATATGCGTTATCAAAGTGAAAGGCTGGTTGCTATCAGAAATGAAATAGAGAGCAAAGAAAACACTCTATTACAGCTAGAGTCTCAAATTAGAGAATTAGAAAATAGGATATCCTTAAATAATGTTACAGCTCCTATTAATGGTATAGTACAGCTATATCATGAATTTAATCAAGGAGATTATATGCCATCAGGTATTGAAGTATTAAGGATTATACCAGATCGAGGCAGTGAATATAGGATGGAAATTATGGTTGAAAACAAAGATATCAGTCATTTAGAACTAGGACAGGAAATTAGGTATCGTTTTCTAGCTTTACCATATAGAGAATATGGAGTACTTGAAGGAGAGATTACCAGGATCTCTAGAGATGCAATAGCCAGTCAGGATAATCCTGATATGTCATATAGAGTAGAAGCAAGTATCAATGAGATTGAACTATATGATAGAAATGGCAGAAAAGTACAGGTAAAGCCTGGAATGATAGCTGAAAGCAGGGTAGTTATACGGCAGAAGAAGATTTTTTATTATGTACTGGAGAAACTAGACTTCTTGTCATAATAAAGATATACTAGACCCAAAAGTAGATTTTGTTTTTAAACAAATATTTGGCTCAGAGAATAATACTGATATCCTAATTGCATTTTTAAATAGTGTATTTAAAACTAAAGGAACAAAAGATGAAATAGT
>JBBJJH010000045.1 GCA_037623315.1 Halanaerobiaceae bacterium ANBcell28 | reverse complement strand
GTTTAGTTCTCTTTGAAACTCTACCACAGATACAATTATCTAAATTAGTTAATACCTCAAACTTCGCAGTTGCTATAATAGTTTTAATATACTTCCTGCTTAGCCATCTGCTGAATGAACGTTAAAAAAGCACCAGTCCCGCATGGAAGGCTATGAATGGTTAACAAAACACTGTGGCAGCGTATCAAACTTAATTAGTTTGTTTTGTTAATGGCTAAGAAATTATCTGCCTTAATAGATTGCTAATAATTTCTGGCATCAAGAAATTTACATTTAAAAACATGATGGCAAAGCCAATTTGTTATTATAGCCTGGAAGAGGAGTTGGGGGTAGCTTTTTTTGGTGAATGAAGTTATGGCTAAGCAGGCTTTATGATATAAATTCATCTGCGAAGTTTGAGTTAATACTTTAAAAACTGTAGCCTCAAGACTTATTAAAAAGATATATGAAGAACATTTGATGAAATATTATTGGAAGTCTGCTTTTTGGTCTAGAAGCTACTGTATTGTATCGACTGGTGGTGCTGGTATTGAGACAATTAAAGAGTATATTGAAAATCAAGGTAAAAATTAATTTTCAATTTGATATTTAATTAAATTGAAAATAGCCAATTCATCTCCACCCAATACAGTAGCTTGTATGGAGTTTTCTTGGCTGTCTTAGATAAATAAAACCCCATACTTTTCCGTATCTAACAGAAAAGTATGGGATTCATGTTTTTTAAATGATTTATTTTTCAATTATATATAAAATACTCATCTTTGCCTATAAAAATTACTAAGGCTTTCTTAATATCATCTTTCTCAGCAAACTTTCGACTATTAGCATATTCTTGCAATTGCCGCAATCCTTCTTCTTTAACATCTGCCAATTTGTCTTTATCAGCCTTCTTCAAATACTTAAGCTCTATTATCCATTCATATTTAATATCAGGAATTCTAAGATCTTTCTCCAGGTAGATATCTATATATCCATTTCCAACTTCACTTTCACTATATGGTTTATATGCCATACTATCCACAAGATATGCAAAAAGAATTACCTTTATATACTTTTCATCAAAGTTAATCAAATCCCTATTGGAAAGATGCTTAAAAACATGTTTACTAAGATAATCTATATAAGGTTTAATATCTCCCTCATATGCCATATCTTCTATAGACTTCCTTAAATCGTTGGTATTTAAGCTTAATTGATATTGCTTAGATAATCTTTTTTCAATATACTCCCAAAAGATTGTTTTAACTACAAAATTAGGTATTTTCAATAGCGTTCTAGTTCTATATTTTTTATCAATTGTCAATAGCCCCATATAAAAAAGTAATGAGACAAAATAATCTTCATCATACATCATATCAAAAGAAAAACGAGTAATTATATCTGCTACTATACCTTCTTCAAGAATAATATCCTCTAATACTTCCCTATTGACTTCATTTGCTACTAGACGATTAATTCTTCCATAATCAGTACGTACATTATCATCTATTAATTGATCTGGATAATCTCCAGTCATCAAATACTGATTAAAAAAATGTAGAATCATATCGGGATTATAGAGACGTTTCTTGCTATCTTTATTAAATAAATAACCATTATAATTCTTTCTTAATTCAAGGAGTAACTGTTCTTTATCTAAATCTATATCATCAGCTCTAGCTACTTTCTCAATAATTCCCTTCACTTCTTCTTCAGTAAAACCTAAGATTTCATTGAATAATTTACTCATAGTAATATTTGTAGATATATTAAAACCACTAGTCAAGTCATCCAACATTACAGGAGAGATACCTGTAATAAATATCCGATCTATTACGCTTTCAGTACCTATCTTAACTGTTTCATAAAAGTCCCTAACAAACCCTCTTGCCCTGATAATATCTCGATAAAAATCTCCATCACCCATTGCAATAATATCATTAGCAAAATGATCATATTCATCTACGATTAAATATATCTTTTCACTTGTCCTTTTTACCTCTTTAAGGAAATATTCAAGGATACCCTTTATATCTTTTATTGATTTTATATTGTTTTCAATATCTTTAATATTCTTAAAAACATAAGGATATTTATACAAAGTATCAATTATTGCATTTAATAAGGTAAGTCTAAAGGAATTTCTTAATTCTTCCTTACTGTCAGTATTTAATCCTGAAAAATTAAATTGAAGTACAATATAACTTGTTTTTAACTCACTAGGATTTTTTGATATATATAAATCTTTAAACATATCTTCAAACTCATCTTTATTATTCATATCATAATAATGAGCAAGGGTAGATAAAAAGAGACTTTTACCAAAACGTCTAGGACGTATGAAAAATAGATATTTACTATCTAATTCTTCTATAGTCTCTATAAAATTAGTCTTATCAATATATAAGTAATTTTCTTTCCTCAATGATTTAAAATCTGATATACCATAAGGAATCTTTAGCATTTTATCTCACTCCTCACTACTATAATTTCTTCTAATTGTCATTATTAACAATATTATACTAGATATACTCTATACCAGCCTACTTGCTTTATTTTTAATTAATCCATATCACTTCTTATTATATCATATCATATGAAATACCACAATATTCTTTAGAACATATGTATATATGTTGACTTAGCAAAATAATAATCAAATCTACAAAATATATTGTTATTTCCAACTTTTCACAGTGGCTCTACTATATACATACTAAGAAAAACTCTCCACTTCAAGTTTTACCATTCTAAGTATATCCTCTCTCTTCAACCCATATAATTCATCAAACAACTTATAGCGAAAACTACCTGGTCCTGCAGACTTTTTATCAGCCAGCTCCCCACAAACACCCATCACGGCCACACCGCTAATAGCTGCTAAAAAATGATTCTCCTCTACAGCCAGACAGCAAGCTATTAGAGAAGCAGTAATACAACCACTACCAGTTATATTCTGCAAAGCAGCTACACCATTATGTAGTTTAATAGCATTGTTTTCATCAACTACTAAATCTTCCTTAGCTGTAACAACAACTATAGCATCATACTTTTTAGATATTTCCTGCAATATAGGAATTAAATCTAAATCATCAAAATATACATCATCATCAAAGCTATCCACTCCTAGAGAATTACTTTCAGGCTTAGTAAAACCATCAGATAATGTCATAATTTCAGCTAAGTTCCCCTTAATAATCTTAATGTTTCTAATATCCAGTAATTTAAGAAACAAATCTCTACGCACAGAACTGGCAGCAACTCCAACTGGATCAATAAGCACAGGAATACTAATTTCACTTGCTATCTCTGCAGCTTTTAAAAGCACTTTCTCTCTTTCCTTATTAATAGTACCTGTATTAAGCAAAAGACAATTAGCTCGAGATATAATACTTTTTATCTCATCAGGATGCTCAGCCATTATAGGTCTTGCGCCAATAGCCAGAGTAAGATTAGCCTGATCATTTGCCGTTACATAATTGGTAATATGATGGACAAGTGGTTTAACATCATTTATTTTTAAAAAACAATCTGCAACTTTTTCTAGCAATTCTACCATCATTAAACCCCCTCTATCTCTAGCATCACTTTTATCCACAACTTATTAACAATCACTAATATTATTTCCAAAAGAATTATCAACAGTACTTAGCCACAGATAATCTTATTCACATTTCCACATATCAAAAAAATGATTAGTAGGACCTGGCCCCTGCCCAATATCAATTCCACTTCTAATTGCCTCACTTATATAATTCTTCGCCTTAGCTATCGCTTCCTTAATTTCAAAACCCAAAGATAGATAAGCAGCAATAGCTGAAGAATAAGTACAACCAGTACCATGAGTATTCCTATTATCCAGCTTTACAGCCTCAAAGCTATAAATACTATCACCATCATAAAATATGTCTATAGCCTTATCAGATAACTGCTTATCAGAAAGATGACCTCCTTTTAATAAAACAGCGCTAGAAGTTAAATTATACAAATCACGAGCTACTTCTTCCATTTCTTCTAAAGAATTAATTTCTTTATTAGCTAACGCCATCCCCTCATAAAGATTAGGAGTAATAATGGTAGCAAGAGGTATTAATTCATTGATCAATGTTTCTCTAGCATCTTTTTGCAAGAGGTAACTGCCACTTTCTGATATCATAACTGGATCCAAAACAACCCTGTCTGCCTTCCATTTCTTTAAACCCTCTGCTATGGCCATAATAATCTCATTATTAGAAACCATACCAATCTTAACAGCATCAACACCTATATCACTAAAAACCGCATCAATCTGTTTTAAAACTAGATCAGGGGAGATATCTTGAATTCCACTAACACCTGTGGTGTTTTGCGCTGTTACAGAAGTAATAGCAGTCATCCCATAAACACCAAGAGCAGAAAAAGTCTTCAAATCTGCCTGAATACCAGCACCAGCACCAGAATCAGAACCAGCAATACTAAGAACCTTCTTCACTACATCCCCTCCCAATCTATACCAGGTAACACTTTCTTAATAACCTTTACGAAAAAATAACCAACAATAGAGCCAGGAACACTGCTAATAGCAAAAAGATAAATAAAGAACCACACACTACCCTCTGCTGCAATATTAGGGGCTAAGACCAATGCACTAACAATCCCTCCTACAATAGCAGTACCAACTGGCTCTGCAAAAGCCGCATAATAATTTTTTGTAAATCTGTAAGCATAACCAACAAATAAAGCACCAAAAACACTACCAGGAAAAGCAAAAACAGTCCCAGTACCAATTGAAACCCTGATAATAGCTGTAATAAAAGCAGCCAAAAAAGCATACCAGGGGCCTAGCAAAATACCAGCTACAACATTCAAACTATGTTGCAGCGGCATTATTCTAGTAGCTCCCACAGGAATAGATGTACCTGACAATAAAACCTGTAAAGCTATAAATAAACCCACAAAAGCTATCTTTTTATTTGAGACCTTCATAATTTATCATCCTTAAGATTCATTTTTATTAAGTTTCATTTTTAATAAAGAGCCATTTCTATCCACTATTTCTTATTCATAGCCTCATCACATATTTTCATCGCACAAAACTGTCCACACATAGCGCAAACATCTCTTTCTTCTGTATTATGATCTTTACGGAAATTACGAGCTTTCTCAGGATCAATTGCTAACTCTATTTGCTTATCCCAATCTAAAGCCTTTCTAGCCTTAGCCATTTCTAAATTTCTCTGTAAAGCCTTTTTATTACCTCTAGCAATATCAGCAGCATGAGCAGCAATTTTACTAGCAATAACACCTTCCTTAACGTCATCAATAGTAGGCAAACCAAGATGTTCTGCAGGAGTAACATAACAAAGGAAATCAGCACCAGCACTAGCAGCCAAAGTACCCCCAATAGCAGAAACAATATGATCATAACCAGGAGCTATATCTGTAACCAAAGGTCCTAGTACATAAAAAGGAGCACCTTTACATAGCTCTTTCTCAATCCTAATATTTGTCTCGATTTGATTATATGGCACATGACCAGGACCCTCAACCATAGACTGTACTCCTGCCTCTCTTGCCCTGTCAACTAATTCACCTAAAACAAGTAACTCATGAATTTGTCCCCTATCAGTAGCATCTGCTAAACAGCCAGGACGTAAACCATCTCCCAAACTCAAAGTCAATTCATATTTCCTGGATATCTCTAATAAACGATCATATTGTTCATATAAAGGATTTTCTTTATCATTGTGAAGCATCCAGCCAGTCAAGAAAGAACCCCCACGACTAACCACATCAGTTACCCTACCTTCATTCATCAAATGATCAATACCCTGCCTGGTCAAGCCGCAATGAACTGTAATGAAATCAACACCATCCTCAGCCTGAGCAATAATCGCATTAAAAATATCATCGGCAGTCATATCAATCATAGAGCGATCAGCAGCCAGAGTCTCAACACCTGCTTGATAAATTGGAACAGTACCCACAGGTATTGTACTATTTTTTATAATCTCCTTCCTGGTCTCATTTATCTTATTACCAGTACTAAGATCCATTACTGCATCAGCACCATTTTTAATACAAGTCTCTAATTTTTTTAACTCAACATCTATATCAGAATACTCCTCCGAAGTCCCAATATTAGCATTAATCTTTACTGACAGTCCCTCCCCAATAGCAACAGCTTTCAAACTTTTATGATTAGGGTTAGCTGGTATTACTATCGTACCTGCAGCAAGTCCATCTCTTATAAATTCTGGACTTACCCCCTCATTAACAGCAACTTCTTCCATAATCGGGGTAATAATCCCCTCTTTAGCTTTTTCAATTAATGTCTTCATTATTACTTTCCTCCAATTTTTTATTTAATATTATTTACTCAAACTTCGCAGTTGCTATAATAGTTTTAATATACTTCCTGATTAGCCATTTGCTGAATGAACATTAAAAAAGCACCAGCCCCGCATGAAAGGCTATGAATGGATAACAAAACACTGTGGCAGCGTATTAAACTTAATTAGTTTGTTTTGTTATTCATAGCCTGGAAGAGGAGTTGGGGGTAGCTTTTTTTGGTGAATGAAGTTATGGCTAAGCAGGCTTTATGCTAATTTTTCTGCGAAGTTTGAGTTATTTATTAATATTTCTCTTTATAAATTCTACTCACAAACTCGTATATCTTAATTTATCTGATTACGAATACTATTAATTTTTTCTTGAATATTTTCAGCCCCTACAATTTCAGTAACCAGGCAAATACAAGTGGCACCTTTTCTTCTAACAGAACTAATATTATCCTCCTTAATACCGCCAATAGCAACAAAAGGCAAATCTATATTATCTACCACATATTCCAAATACTCAAGGCCTACAGCTGGACAAACTTTAGTATTTGTTTTAAAAATAGGGCCAACACCAATATAATCTACTTCCTTTTTGAGAGCCTCCCTGGCCTGTTCCGGGGAATGAGTTGAAAGTCCAATGATCTTTTCCTCTCCCAATATACTGCGAGCTACTTCAATAGGCATATCATCCTGTCCTAAATGAACCCCATCAGCATCAATAGCCTGTGCTAAATCAATATAGTCGTTAATCAAAAAGATAGCTCCGCTTTCTCTGGTCATTTCCCTTATTTCCAAACACTCCTGATACATATCCTTCATTGTCTTCTCTTTCTCTCTATACTGAATTAGCTTAATATCTGCAGCTAGCATCTCTCTAACAACCTCTATATTGCTTCTACCTCTTGAATACTTTTCAGCACTTATACAGTATATATCTGTATTTAAAAGAATTTTATTTAAAAGTTCCTTATTACTCACATTAACTTCCCTCCAATATATGATCAAGAACAATATCAGCCTGTTTGGCAGCAACTATATTAACCCTGGGTGAAAACGCTGCTAAAAATTCATTAACTTCACTTTTAAAATCTCCAAGCATATATGAACTATTGTTAATTTTTCTTATCACAATCTCATCACTATTTCCCCAACCAGCAAGACCAGAAGCACTTATCAATAATTTAGAAGAATTAAGATACTCTTCAACTATCATCTTCTTGCTTGCCACATTATCAAAAGCCTCTATAATAACTGAACAATCCTTAAAAATTCTTCTGATATTTCCTTTATCCACCTTTATTTTAATTACTTCAATATCTAAATCAGGATTTATCATTAACAAATTTTCCTTTAAAGCCTCAACTTTAAATCTAGCAACCTGATTATAGAAATAAAACTGGCGATTTAAATTAGAGTAATCAATCTTATCAAAGTCTACAATAGTAAATTTCTTAAAAGCGGATCTCACTAAATTAAAAGCAGCATTTGAACCTAAACCACCTGCACCAGCGATACCTATCCTACAGGACTGTACTTTCTTAAAATTATCCTCACCTATATAAGCACAAATCTCTCTTTCAAAATCATTCAAAGCAAAACACCTACCTTATAAACTTACTTATCTTCACTGCTCAAAACTGTTCAAAGTTGATGCCAATCCTTAAATACCCCTTGATAACCCTTTTCCAGAAGTACTGTCTTCACTTCATCAACCTTCCTATTATCAGCTATAGCAAATTGTTCAAAACCATCATCACTAGAATAGCCTCCAACAACAGTAGTAGACTCAGCAGACATCTTTGTTATCCCCAAAGGTAGAACATTATCCCTAAATGAAGCAGATTCCCTTGTTGATAAATTAATACCTACTCTAGGCAAAAACAAACGAAAGGCCAGAATAATTTGAACCAGATTTCTATCACTTAGTTCTGCCTTTTCTTGATAATCACCAATATGCTCCCTTAACCTTGGTACTGAAATACTAAATTCTGTTCCCAAAAACTTATTCTGCAAATAGCTGGCATGTAGAGCAGCATAAAAGGCCTCACTTTGCCATTTACCCAGACCTAACAAAGCACCAATGTTAACCCTTCTCATACCAGCCAAACAGGCCCTCTCGGCAGCCTCAAGACGAAATTTATAGTCCTTCTTAGGACCACTTATATGCACTTGATCATAAATTTTTCTATCATAAACTTCCTGATAAATTGTTAATCCATCAACACCCTCATTAAATAAACTAGCATATTCACTAGTTTTTAAAGGATAAATTTCAATTGCAATAGAGTGAAAATATTTTTTAAGAACTTTAACAGAATCTTTTATATAAGAAAGAGGACTATGCTTCCTTGATTCTCCAGTAAGAATAAGAATATCCCTAATACCTTTCATGGCCACCTTCTCTGCTTCTTGCTCTAAGTCCAATAAAGACAATTTTTTTCTCTCATATTTATTAACTACACTGAAACCACAATAAGAACAATTATTAACACAATAATTTGATAAATACATAGGAGCGTAAAGAAAAATAACCTTACCAAAGTTTTTAATAGTTAATTCCCTAGCTTTTCTTGCCATAGCTTCAAGATGATTTTCAGCTACAGGAGAAAGTAAAACCAAGAGGTCTTCCCAGGATAAACTATCCTTACTTAAAACATTAATTACATCACTATCACTAACTTTATTAAGTACTTTGTCAATATTCAATTTCTTATATTCATTTAAAAGCTTATAAAAACTCATATTTTAACACCATCCAAATCAATCATTCAAAAATCCTGTCAAAGGCGAAGAAGCATCAGCATATTTCTTTTTACTAGCTGGTCCTGATAAATATGCTTCTCTACCTGCCTCAACAGCCTTAGCAAAAGCCCTTCCAATAAGAACTGGATCTGAAGCAGTAGCAATAGCTGTATTAACAAGCACAGCATCTGCACCCATCTCCATTGCTTCACAGGCATGAGAAGGCCTTCCAATACCTGCATCCACAATTATAGGTAAATCTATCTCTTCTATTAAAATCCTGATAAACTCCTTACTCTTTAACCCTCTATTTGTTCCAATAGGAGCACCCAATGGCATAACAGAAGCAGCTCCTACTTCTTTCAATTTCTTAGCAACCATCAAATCAGCTGTTACATAAGGCATAACTATAAAGCCCTCTTTAGCTAAAACTTCAGTAGCTTTAATAGTTTCCTGATTATCTGGCAAAAGATACTTATTATCAGCAATAACCTCAATTTTAACCCAATCTCCACAACCAGCAGCTTTGGCAATTCGAGCAATTCTTACAGCCTCATCAGCAGTACGGGCACCAGAAGTATTGATCATAACTGTACAATTTTCATTAATATATTTCAATATATTTTCTTGATCTGATTCAAAGTCTACTCTTCTTAAAGCTACAGTTAGCATTTCACTATTAGATTTTTTTATAAGATCAGGTATTATTTTCTTGTCAGCAAACTTACCTGTACCTACAAATAGCCTACTTTTAAACTCTTTTCCCTTAATTATCAAATTATCATTCATTATCATCCACCTCCTACAAATTTCAAAATTTCCAAAGAATCATTTTCCTTCAAGAGTAATTTTCCCCATGTTTCACGTATGACAATTTCTCCATTATACTCAATTACCAAACTTTCCGGGTTTTCATCTTTATTAAAAATAAAATCTAATATTGTCATCTCTTTATCTAATTGTTCTTTTTTGCCGTTTACCGTTAATTGCATATTCACCATCCTTTCGTCATCATTTTACTATCAAATGAAAATTAAAACGAAAAAAGCCATTAATCCCTTCGCTTAGCTAAGGAATCAATGGCTATATAATCATAGTAACCACCTTTACTTCCCTACGCCAGTATTAACTGGATCAGGTAAAGGGTATCATCTCAGCCTATATAGGCACCCCTAGCAAAGCATACAAAACTATTCTGTTTTTTCTCACAATATTACTTATTCTCTACAAATACAAATATTCCTGCATATAATTATATTTTTTTAAAATATTTACTATCAGAATATTTCTACATTATCTAGTTCAAAAGTCGTATTTTGTCGAATTTTCTTTTATTTTAAATGAATAGATAGTATAATAAATATATAAGAAACTTTCTTAATGCTAGAAATTATCCACAGATTACGAAAGTACATAATATCCTAGTCATAAAAAATTACAAAAGGAGGACGAATATTTGAAAAAATACTTTAGTTTATTTTTACTTATTGTCCCTATTCTAATTTTCACTGGCTGTTCTTCTATCTTAGGCAATCTTAATGATGGAAGTGGTGAATTAGCCTTATTTATTGCAGACAGACCTGTTAACAATGTGGATAAAGTCTTAGTAAGTCTTTCAGAAGTCCAGGTAAAAAGAGACAATTCACCCTGGGAAACAATTAATGACTTTAATGAATATGATGGTGAAAAAGAATTTGATCTATTAACACTTCGCTTTGGTGAAGCGTTACTCGGGCAAAAAACACTCCCTTCTGGACAATATTCAGAAATTAGACTTATTGTAGCAGCTGATGAAGACGGTAATCCAGGCTTAAATGCCGGAAAATCAAGAGTTATTTATAACGATGGCAGTGAAGAAGCTATCTTTATCCCAAGTGGTACCCAAACTGGTCTCAAAATAAATCACAATTTCACAATTCAGGATGGAAGCTTTACAAGACTAATTCTTGATGCAGATGTAAGTAAAATCATGCATGCAGCTGGTAATAGTGGAAATATTATTTTAAGATCTACAGCAATAGAAGTTGTGGATAAAGTAATCTCTGGCAATATTGAAGGACGAGTTGTTGGGGATAATAACGAAGATGAAATAAACTATGAAGCCATTAAAGACTCAGATGTTCTTATACAAGCTATACAAGAAGATGAAGTAATTAAATCAACAGTAGCCCTTGCAAATGAAAGCATACAATTAATAGATGGAGAAGAAGTATTGAAAGAGGCAGGAACATTCTTTTTAAGAGGACTTTCAGAAGGAAACTATAAAATCAAAGCCTTTATCGTTGATGATGAAGGGAATGAAGACTTAAATAGTATATATCAAAGTAGTACAATAAACGATATTGAGGTAAAAGCAGAACAAACAACATTAATTAATGAAGACATAATACTAGAAAAAAGATAAATACAGAAAGTATTGAAGGAAAGTAATCACAGAAAAAAAGATTAAGGTTTAACACATTAAAGCATAATAAATAATTAAAATCATAGTTTAACTCCCTATTATATAAATAAAAAGGTAAGTCTATTGACATGGATCAGTTCATATCGTAGACTTGCCTTTTTATATTTCATGATTAACTTATCATATATAATTATATTAAGTCTTTTACCTCTCAAGGTCAAAACCAGGAATAGCTACTTTTTTCTCTAACTTATTAAATAAATAAGCAAAAATAACTATAACTACCAAATAAATGATAGCAGCAATCAAATAGATTTGAAAAAATTGAAAATTCCTATTTGCTATCAACCTAGCTTCTGTCATCAATTCTCTGGCACCAATAACATAAGCTAGCGAAGAATACTTAATCATATATATAAACTCATTAGACCAGGCTGGAATAACTCTTCTAAGAGCCTGTGGTAAAACTATATGAAAAATACCCTGCCATTTACTCATACCTAGAGAAAGTGCAGCTTTTAGCTGACCTGAACTAACAGATTGAATCGAACCACGCAAGTATTCAGCTTGATAAACACCACTATTAATTACAAAACTTAAGATAGCAGCCTGTATAGCTGTTAATCTAATACCATATGGAGGCAAACCATAATAGATTATGAATAGTTGAACAAGTAAAGGTGTACCTCTAATAAGAGCAATAAATAAAGTAATTACCCGGGAAATAAACTTGTTCCCATATATCTTACCTAAAGATAAAAATGTGCCAAAAACCGTACCAAGAGAACAAGAAACAATGGTTAAAAACAAAGTAGTCTTCAAGCCATCAAGGAAACGAGGATAAAACTGTAAAAACATTTCATAAATCTCAAGTATATTAGCATAAAAACTTATTAATATATCCATTTTACTCACCCTCACCATATAACTCTGTTAACTTAAATAAAAACTCTTTAGTTCTATTATGGTCTGGATTAGTAAACAGTTTTTCAGGATTCCCCTGTTCAATAATATTGCCACCTTCCATAAATATCATCTCATCTGCTACAGTACGAGCAAAACCCATTTCATGAGTTACAATCAGCATTGTCATACCCTCAATAGCAAGATTTTTCATAACTGATAAAACTTCACCTGTTAATTCGGGATCAAGAGCAGAAGTAGGTTCATCAAACAAAATTAATTTAGGTTGCATAGCTAATGCTCTAGCAATGCCTACCCTTTGTTTCTGTCCACCAGATAATTGTGCAGGATAAGAGTTTGCAAATGATCCCAGACCAACTCTATCTAATTCAAATAAAGCTAATTCTTCAGCCTCTTTTTTATTCATTTTCTTAACCTTTGTTAAACCTACCATTACATTACCTTTAGCAGTTAAATGATTAAACAAACCAAAGTCCTGAAATACAAAACCTATTTGCTGTCTCATTTTATTTATATTTGCAGTACTTATTTCAATATCCTCCAAATATATCTTCCCTTGATCAGGAGGAACTAATCTAATTATATTATTTAAAATAGTACTCTTCCCAGTACCACTAGGTCCAACAATTACTTTTGTTTCCCCTTTATCTAAAGCCAAGGATATACCTTTTAGTACTTCATTTTGCCCAAAACTATGATGTAAATCTTCTATTTTCAACAAATGTTTAATATCCATCTGATCCTCCTTCTATCCCTATACCTGGTATTCTATATTTTTTCTCAAAAAATACTAAAAATCCATTAAGAATTGTTGTTAAAACTAAATATATAAATGCAACAGTCAATAAAATAGGCATAGGTTCATGAGTAGTAGTAATAAAGTATTCACCTTGCCTTAACAGTTCCACAACACCAATTGTAAAGGCCAGGGAAGTGTCTTTCAATACTATAGCCGACTCATTTGTAAAAGGTGGAATTGCAATTCTAACTGCCTGTGGAGCAATAATATGAAAAAAAGCCTTAATTTTATTCATCCCCAAAGACAAAGCAGCTTTCATTTGACAGCCACTGACAGACTGAATAGCTCCTCTATATATCTGTGATTGATATGCTGAACTTCTAAGTCCAATAGCAATTACTGCAACTGTAAAAATCGGAAGTCGAATACCCAATAAAGGTAATCCAAAATTAAATAATAGCAAAGTAACAATTAAGGGAATACTCCTAACAACTCGTTCATAAATAGATATAATTCCTTTGATTATAAAATTCCCATATACCTGCCCAAATGCAAATGGCAAGCCTATAACAATACCTAAAAGCAAACTCCATAAAGTCAAGCGAATAGTTATCTTCGCTCCTTCTATCAAAAATGGAAAAGCGCTAATAATAATATCTAACTTATCTATTGTAAAACACCCTCTCTAAAAGAACCGGAAATATAAAATTAATATTAAAGTTATAAACTTTAAACTTTTTAAAATAAAATTGTCTTCGCCATCTTATATTAAACTTAAAATCTTTACTATACACAAATTAATAAAACATGTGTTTGTGTAAATAAAAAAACTTAAAGCAAGTTCCCTTATAATAAAAGCATTTAGTGGAATCTTCAAGTGTACTTGCTTTAAGCTTTTAATAATTTTTATCTTTATAAATTAATTAATATATTAAGTAAAATATTAATTAAAGTACTTATCAAGTAACTCATCCATAGTTCCATTTGCTCTTACTTCTTCAAGACCCTCATTTATTAATTCTAATAATTCATTATTACCTTTTTGAACAGCAATACCATATTGTTCACCTGTAATAATTTCAGCTACTACTTTTACTGATCTTGTTTCACTGAATCTAGCAGCAACAGGTGCATCAAGTACAACAGCATCTATATTTCTATTAACAAGGTCAGTAATCATATATACATAAGATTCATAATATCTAACATCACCACTTAAGATATCAGCATCCACAAGATTATCATTAACCCAAATATCACCAGTAGTACCACTTTGAACACCAATATTATTATCACCAAAGAGAACTGTTAAATCCATATCTGAACCTTCGCGAACAATTACCCCCTGATTTGCTTCATAGTATGCATTTGAAAAATCAACAACATTAGCTCTTTCTTCAGTAATAGTCATACCAGCTATAACAATATCAATAGTACCAGTAGCTAAAGCTCCAATAAGTGACGCAAAATCTAAATCCCTAATTTCAACTTCAAATCCCTGTAATGCAGCAATTTCATTAATCAAGTCAATATCAAAACCAACAATTTCACCATCTTCAACATACTCAAAAGGCTCAAAACCCGCATTAGTACCAACTATATAAGTACTAGCTACTGCTGTTACACTAAAAGACACTAAAGCAAAAACAAAAAACATAAGAAATAAAACTTTTTTTAAGTTCATAATATAATTTCCCCCTCATTTTTAATTCATAAATTAAAATTTAAAATTATTAATTTAAATTTATACTAATTTATATTAATAAAAATCTAAAGTGTATAACACTTTAATTAATCAAGAAATAAAACACACTCCCTCCCCAAATAAATAATAAGTATGCAGTAAATATACACACACATTAATATATATTCGTTATAAACTACAATTTTCCTGCATAAAGTTATAAAAAATACAGAAGAATATTAATATAAAACAAAATGTTATGATATTAAATCAATTCTAGAAAGGAATTATCCATGAAAAAAAGTATTAATAATTATAGGAAATTTAAAAGTGTAGAAAGAGCATTTAAACTAAAAGACTTAGAAGTTGCAAAATCAATTGAAATTGATTTAGAGAGAAAAGACTTAAATAACACTAAAAATGAAACCTATAATACTAGAAGTGATCTAGCAAAAGAATAATATCATAACACAAAGTTTTATTAGATAAATAAAAATAGCCCAATATTGGGCTATTTTTATATATTATTCATTAATATATTAAATTATTATATTTTAATTTCAATGTCAGCTTGTTCTTCTAAATTTTCAATATAGCTATTTATAGCATCTGCTTCTTTTTGGTGCAATAATACTCTTTCAATATCTTCTCTAGCTTCTTCTAGAGTAACAATACCAGCTTCAGTAGAACCAGTAACTTTGATGATGTGATATCCAAATTGAGTTTCTACAATATCACTAATCTCTCCTACTTCCATTTCAAAAGCTACATTTTCAAACTCTGGAATCATAACGCCTCTAGCGAAAGAACCTAAAGTACCACCTTGGTTAGCTGAACCATCAGTAGAATATTCTCTAGCCATATCAGCAAAATCTGCACCATTATTTAATTTTACCATAACTTCTTCAGCCTTTTCTGCAGTTTCCACTAAAATATGACTTGCTTCTACCTCTTCATCTCTATTAAACTCTTCAATATTTTCATTATAATAATTTTCGACAGCTTCATCATCTAGAGCTATACCATCAATTATTACTTCTTGAAGTTTGTTAATTAAAATTACTTGTTCATTGTCAGTCATAAATATTTCTTTAAACATATCTATACTTTCAATACCTTGTTGTCCTAATACCATTAATAAATCTTCTTCTGTCATCTGATTTTGTGCTTTAATAATTTCAAGTTGCTCATAAAAGAATTCATCTTTTTCTTCATCTGTGAAACTTAAATCTTGATTAACAATTTCTTGTAATAATATTCTTTCTAAAATAATACCATCTAATGCTTGTTTCCTATACTCGTTTAAAAGATCTTGTCCAGCTTCAGTTGTAAAAATTAACTGTACTAACATTTGATCAACTTGCATTAAAGAATTCATAAGTCCATTTAAATTAATTGCCTGGTCAACCTCTGCAATAGTAATATTTTCTCCATTAACAACTGCCGCTATATTGCCCTCTTCAACGTTCCCCATAGTATTATTTAATGCTAAAACTGGTATAGCAAATAATACAATAGCTAATAGAAGTAATCCTGCTTTTTTCATTTTATTATCAACTCTCCTTTTAAAGTTTGTCCTGATTGATTTCAGGATATTTTTGCTTATACTTACATTATTCTAGAAATAATAAGCAAACCCTTTATAAAAATTATTAAAATTAGATTAAAATAATTTAATGAAATACAATAACATCATCATCTTTAACATAGTAGCCTTCTCATGATTATTAGTCATCTGGATAGCAAATTAAATAATACTCTTCTTAAAAAAATGGCTCCCCGAGCAGGACTCGAACCTGCGACTCGATGGTTAACAGCCATCTGCTCTACCAACTGAGCTATCGGGGAACATCATTGTTTAGTAATTGTTTTTTGCTCATTGGAATATATCACCAAGTTCGCTATAAAACAAATACTTTACTATTAAAATAGAATATTAAAATGAATTTCGGCGGTGTCCTACTCTCCCACGAAGTCACCCTCGCAGTACCATAGGCGCAGAAGGACTTAACTACTGTGTTCGAAATGGAAACAGGTGTTCCCCCCTCGCTATTACCACCGAAAAGTGTATTCAACATTGTTTTTTCCTTCAACGGTGTTTAAGACTTCCAATAAATAATTATTTCAACACTTACTGCCCTCTTCTTTTTAAAACGCAATGTTGAGGCCAGTACTAGCGAATCGACTTGCGTCGCAACGGACACATGTCCTTAACTTCGCTTATGAAATAAATTATTTATTTGGGCTAATTAAGATAAACACCTTAACTTCACTCAAAAACAATGTTTCATCTGGTGCAAAAGATCAAAGATCTAATGTACCTTCAAAGCTGCATACAGAAAAAATT
>JBBJJH010000044.1 GCA_037623315.1 Halanaerobiaceae bacterium ANBcell28 | reverse complement strand
ATTTTACGTAATCTGTGGATAACTGATTCTAATCAGTTGAGAAACTGAATTGTTCGCAATTTTGCCTTGTTGATAACTTTGGTATTATTTAAACTAAAAAAATGGGGAAAATCTTTTTTATTTAAAGATGTTTAGTAAATATATATTAATTAATAAACACTTGCATATAATATAAATTTACTCCTCATAGCAATTTTAACCTTTAATTACTTTAACTATCACTCTTCGATGTCTTGCTCCATCAAATTCACAAAAATAAACTCCTTGCCAGGTTCCTAATATCAACTTACCATCATCAATTATTAGGGTTTCGGAACTTCCAAATAAACTACTTTTAATATGAGCAGCAGAATTACCTTCTAGATGTTGATAGGCATCATCTCTAGGAATTACTTTATTAATTTCCATCACTATATCCTCTACAACATCAGGATCAGCATTTTCATTTATAGTGATAGCAGCAGTTGTATGCGGAGTATATACATGCACTAAGCCATTTTTTATTCCAGATTCCTTTACAATACTCTTTAATTCATTAGTAATCTCTAAAAAATGAACATTCTCATTTGTTCTAAGATTAATTTCTTTTAACAAATTTATCAACTCCTTTCCTTAATTTTAAAAACACGCATTATTTGCTCAGTAGATAGTTCTATCCACTTTGAGCTCATTTCAAAAGCTTGGTCTATTCTAGTAGGTCTTTGCGAAATACTAAATATAGCATCGATTTCTTCATTAAGCAATTCACAAGAGTCCTCCTCTACAATTCCAGCCAGTGCAATTACTGGCACATTAAATTCTTTTGCCTTTTTTGCAACTCCAATAGGAACTTTTCCATTTAAGCTCTGTTTATCAATTTTACCTTCAGCAGTTAATACAAGGTCGGCATTTTTAAAACTTTCTTCAATATCAAAAAGAGAAAAAACGATGTCTATTCCAGGCATTAAATCTGCACCTAAAAAAGCATATAACGATGCTCCTATTCCACCAGCTGCTCCAGAGCCAGGTACTTTTTGTAAATCAATACCTTGACATTCTTTAACTAGCCTAGCAAATTCTTGTAAATTTCTATCTAGCATTTCAAGCATTTCATCAGTTGCCCCCTTTTGAGGCCCATAAACATAAGCAGCTCCGTTTTGTCCATATAAAGGATTGTTAACATCACAAGCAACTTTTATGGAGACATCATTAATTCTACTATCAACTTTATTCAACTCAATCCTTTTTATCTTTTCTAAATTTTCTCCACCAAAAGAAACTTCTTTACCCCTTTCATCAAGAAAAGACGCGCCTAAAGCTTGCATCATCCCCACTCCTGCGTCATTAGTAGCACTTCCACCGATACCTAAAATTATTTTTGTAACATTTTTATCTAGTGCAGCTTTAATTAATTCTCCAGTTCCATATGTAGTAGCCTTCAAAGGATTTGCTTTTCCAAGGGGGACAAGAGGCAAACCTGATGCAGCAGCCATTTCAACAACAGCAGTTTCTTCATCATCTAAAAGAGCAAAGTAAGAACTGACTGTTTCTCCCAAAGGTCCCACAACTTCTTTATCTATTATACATCCTCCTATCATTCTAAGTAAAGAATGAACAAGTCCTTCTCCTCCGTCAGAAATAGGAATTTTCACTATTTCAGCAGAAGGAAAAACCTTTAAAACGCCATTTTCCATGTGCGTAGCAACATCAATAGAGTCCACAGAGCCCTTAAAAGTATCAGGCGCAATGACTATCTTCACTAAACTCACCTCTAATAATTCAGTTTAATTAAATACACTCATTACAAAAACTGTCGTTATAATTCTTTGACATCAATGAATTAGAACGACAGTTTTTAAAGTTTAATATTATAAAGTTTAATTCTTACTAACTAGTATTCATCAAGTCTCTACTGTTCCGGCCTCATAGTAGGGAATAGTATCACATCTCTAATTGAAGGAGAATTTGTTAATAACATTATCAAGCGATCAATTCCAACTCCCAATCCCCCAGTTGGAGGCATGCCATATTCTAAAGCACGAACATAATCCTCATCCATCATATGAGCCTCATCGTCTCCTGCATCCCGTTGTCTCATCTGTTCTTCAAATCTTTGTTTTTGATCTATTGGGTCATTTAATTCAGTAAAGGCGTTTCCTAATTCCCATCCATAGATAAATGGCTCAAATCTATATGTATAATTAGGATCTCCATCCATCTTACTAGCAAGAGGAGAAATTTCTATCGGATAATTCATAATAAACGTTGGCTGTATTAGATTTTCTTCCACTCTTTCTTCAAATATATGATTTAAAATTTCACCTTTACTTAAGTTCTTATCATCAATTTTAATACCTATGCTAGCAGCAGCTTTTCTAGCTTCTTCACTACCACTTATATTATCAAAATCAAGATCTGTATATTCTTTTACAGCATCAACCATAGTCATTCTTCTCCATGATGGAGAAAGATTAATTTCTTCATCTTGATAATTAATTTTTGTAGTACCCAGTACACTTTCAGCTACATGTGCCACCATATTTTCCATAAGATCCATCATATCATGATAATCAGCATTAGCCTGATATAACTCCATCATAGTAAACTCCGGATTATGTTTAATAGACATTCCCTCATTACGGAAGGTCCTATTTAACTCAAATATTTTTTCAAAGCCACCAACAACCAACCTCTTTAAGTACAACTCTGGTGCAATACGCATATACAAATCCATATCCAGAGTATTGTGATGGGTAATAAAAGGACGAGCACTGGTGCCGCCAGCTATAGGATGCATCATAGGTGTTTCCACTTCTAAAAACTCTTTATCTTCAAGAAATCTTCTTATTTCTCTGATGATTTGGCTTCTCATAACAAAAGTATTTTTAACTTCAGGATTTACTATTAAATCTAGATAACGCTGACGATAACGAGTTTCTTTATCCTTTAAACCATGAAACTTTTCTGGTAAAGGACGTAAGGATTTACTTAGAAATTTAAAGGTCTGTACTTTTATTGAAATTTCTCCGCGTCTAGTTTTAAAAACTATACCTTTTACACCAACTATATCACCAATATCTATATTGCTAAAAAATTCATAGTTTTCTTCACCAACTTGATTTACTTGTACATATAACTGAATCCTACCAGTCATATCCATCAAATCTGCAAAGCTAGCTTTACCATGTGTTCTGATAGCCATTATTCTGCCTACTAAAGAAACTTCCTTCTCTTCTAATTCATCAAAATTATTCTCTATATCAGAGGCATGATGAGTCACTACATACTTTTCCCCATAAGCTTTTATATCCTTTTTTTGAAGTTCTTCTAATTTTTCTCTTCTCTGTAACATTAAATCATTAATATCTTCAATTGTTGTTTCATTACTCATATTACTACCCCTTTTTTGATTTTTCTATAGAAAGTATTTCATATTCCATTACTCCTGATGGAACTTCAACACTTACTTTATCTCCTTTTTTATGTCCTAAGATGGCTTTCCCTATTGGCGATTCGTTAGATATTTTAAAATTCAATGGATCAGCTTCAGCAGAACCAACAATTTTATAAGTAAATTCATCACCAGTATCTAACTCTCGCAATTCAACCATTGTTCCAAGACTAACTGTATCCCCTGTAATTTCATCATCCCTAACAATTCTAGCATGGCGAAGCATGTTTTGAATTTCCTTTATACGGCCTTCTATAAATGCCTGTTCATTTTTAGCATCGTCATACTCAGAGTTCTCACTAATATCGCCAAACTCCCTAGCTACTTTAATACGTTTTGCTATTTCCCTACGCTTTACATTTACTAAGTTATCCAATTCTTTCTCCAACTTTTCATAACCTTCTTGAGTCAACAAGATTTCTTCCGACATATTCTTCGTCCCCTTTTTTTTATTTTTATCCTCAAAAATTTATATCTATAATTAAAAAACTAAAAAAGTAGTGTCAAGACAACGGCTTGACACTATAATATATATTCTAATTATAATTAATTATAAGTTAATCCCAAAAAATTGTCAAGGAATCTTTCCCAAATATAATAAAATGAATTTAAGAAATAACTTTATAACACATACTTCGAAATAACTAGGTGAGTATATAATAGTTTTTCTCCTTAGTCCTTTGTTGAAATGCACGTAAGAAAAACCAAAACATTTATCAGTGAAGTTCCTGTTACTTAATCACAAAAAATATGGCTTAATAAATAGTACTAGCTAAAATTTTATTTTCAGCATTTTTTCTTATTCTATTTATTTGTTCATCTGTCAGTTCTCTTTCAAAACTACGTAAACCAGCTAATCTAAAACCATTCTTTCTAGCCATTCTAATAGTATCATAAACTTTTTCAATTTCAATAATCGAACCAAGACTATAATCCTCAAATTTTCCTTCCAAAGCTAACATCATTGTTTCTGCCATACAAGCATAAGCTGTTCCTGGAGGGTAGCCAAAATTAAAATTAAAATTAACTGACCCTGGAACTTTTACAATACCTCCTTCTATTACCAAAACGTCTTCTCGTAGTCGGCCAACTTGTAATGCCACATCTCTTGGTCTAGCCACATCACAAACAATAGCCCCTGGCAATAAAAGAGAAGGATCAAATAAGGTTTCTGCAGCACTGGAAGCACTTACAATTATCTCAGATTCCTTAACAGCTTCTATGATATCTCTTGTTATGACTATATCAAGACAAGGTGCAATATCATGTATTTCACTACTTAATTCTCTCAATTTCCTTTCGTTGCGAGCAAATAATATTATTTTACTAACATCATTGCTCATCATTAAGCTAACTGCTCTACCAATAGAACCGGTAGCTCCTATCACGGTCAAAGTACTTTTTTTAAGATCACAGGCCATTTTATTTGCTGCTAATTTAGTTCCTTCAATTGCTGTGGCCACTGTGTAACTATTACCAGTTGTCACAGGAATATCAAGTTCTTTTGCAATTGTATAACCTTTATCCCCTACAACAGAAGTAAAAGCCCCTAAACCAATTATTTCAGCCCCCATCTCTTCAGCCAACTTACCAGCTTTAATTATTTTTCTTATTACTTTATCTTCTGGTAAACTAAGCATTTGTTTTGATGTTAAGGTGACACCTACAAAAAAACCCTCTATTTCTTTCCCACAAATAGATTTAATTCCAGTAATATGAGAAGCTTTTACTGGTGGCAAAATACGTGTAAAACGCTCTAATATTGAGTCAGGAACCTTCTCAGCCCAGGAAAACTTTCTATGAAAATCTTCAAGTTCTAATGGATGAATTATAAAAGCAAACTTATTCATTTATTCCTCCTAACATACAGCCTTTTTATCATTTACTATAATTCTAGGACGAAAGTTAAGTTTATCAAGTAATTCAAAAAAATCTTCTTCACTTAACTTATTCGATTTCATCAAAGCAACTAATACTCCTTCTATAACATTAGTTCCAAAAGATCTCCCATTTATTTCTGGTGTGCTTGTTACAATCATACTTACCCCCCTTTTTATAAAAAGATCTATATTTTCTTTTGTAAGAGTATTAGTAATTATTATTTTCTTATCTATATTTTCCGGTAAATACTTTCTTATCAGATGATAATCACCTGCTATAATATCCGCTTCCTGGTAATAATTTATGTATTTTGGATATTTATTGTTTTCTTTTTCTTGTTTATTTCCTGTTGGATATAACCATTCAAATGGCAATTTTGTTATGATAGGAGCAAATAATTTAGTCAAAACACCAAGTTTTTTTAAAGACTTTATTTTAAATGGAAGTCCTAAAGCAAAAATAAGATCCCCAAAAACAACATCAGCTCCTTTATTTACAAGCTCTTCAGCCATACCAAATCTATCTAAAGCTGATACCATTAAGACTTTCTTATTGCAAAAATCTATACCTATTTCTTTATCTAAATAATCTATTGTCTTTCGCTCTAAAGTGTTTTTTAAGCCACTTCCGTCCACTACTGGTGTTTTTTTAACACCTTCAATTATTTTTTCAGCAACACGAAAAGTATACTGTCTATTATTAGCATATATATATAAGTCAATACCTCCAATTCCAAAAGCATCATACTCACCATCAAGTTCTTTAAATAATTGTATCGCTTTTTCTTTATTACCATCAGTCCCTCGCCTTTCAATAATAAACTCTTCTCCTAAAAAATTAGTTTGTACTTGATGGTCCCTTTTACTCGAACCTAGACTAATACTTATAATTTTTTTCATTTTTACCTCCTAAACCAAGACGCATATCAGACCTTTAGAATATTATTTATTCAAATTCTTTCAACGTAAGTAATATCTCCACAAATTAATTAAATAATTCAAACCCACTCAAATTTCATTAGATGGCAATTTTCTTCATTATCATCACTTAAATATATTCAATTCAATTTTTTTTATCATTTTTTATAAAAACAAACAAACGCCTCTATATCAATTGCGCACAATAATTTTAACATTTAGAATATTATGGGTCAAGTTTATTATTTAATAAGAGTTTGCTTAATTTTTGTATCATTATTTTATTTATATGTTATAATATTATAGGAAGACAATTATATTAGGAGGATCTTGTAATGGAAAGAGTTCTACTACAGGAAAATACGTTTGATTTTACAGGAATAACCTGTGATTCAAGAATAGTAAAGCCAGGTTACGCTTTTATTGCAATTCGCGGTTTTGAAACCGACGGAAATAAATATATATTAGAAGCTATAAAAAAAGGAGCAGCAGCTATATTTACTGATCAAGAAATTAAAAACAAAGAAAAATTTAGCAAAAAAGTTCCTATAATAGAGGTTGATAATGCTAGAGCATATCTAGGTGAATTAGCTTCTGATTTTTATAACAATCCATCTGAAAAACTCCAATTAATAGGAATAACTGGTACCAATGGAAAAACAACTACAACACACTTAATATATCAATTAATAAATTACTGTAGTAATTACAATAATAGTAACAATAGTAATAATTACAAAAAAGCTGGACTAATAGGTACAGTTCATGTTGACAATGGAAAATCAATCATCCCAGGGGATCTAACAACTCCTGATGCAGTACAGTTACAAAAATATTTAAAGGATATGCTTGATTCTAAACTGAAATATAGCTGTATGGAAGTTTCCTCTCATGGTATAAAATTAGAAAGAATAGCAGGTAGTAAATTTGCAATCAAAGTTGGAACAAATATCAGCGCTGACCATTTTGACCTTCATCCGAGTTTTGAGGATTATGTTAATGTTAAAAAATCATTCTTAAAAGCTGATGACGGCGCCTTAGTCTTATTAAATAATGATGACAAATATATAAATTCTTTTGGTAAAATAGCAGAAAATCAAATTACTTTTGGTATTAATAGCAAAGCTGATGTAACCTGCACTAATATTAAAAACTCAGGCAAAGGCCATGACTTTATTTACTCTCTAAATTCAAAAATGTTAAACGAAAATAACGATGAAATTAATCCTTATCAAATACCAATTGAAATAAATCTACCAGGGTATCATAATATTTATAATGCACTTATCGCAATTACCATTGCACGTTATTACAATATTCCTTCTTTAATCATTCAAGAGTTCTTTAAAAAATTTAGAGGAATTTGGAGAAGATTGCAATTTGTATATGATAAAGAATTTACAATAATAGATGACTGTGCTCATAACCCAGGAAGTTACCAAGCCGTATTTAACGCTATATCAAAAATGAACTATAATAAATTAATTATTGTAAACTCCCTACGAGGAAACAGAGGAGTTCGTATTAACCAAGAAAATGCAGAGACATTATCTCAATCTCTTATGTCATCCAATGATTTTCAACTACTAACTAGCAATTGTAACGATGTTGTAAAAAAAATTGATAAAGTATATGAAAACGAAGAAGAAATATTTATACGTACTCTAAGAAAAAACGAACTCTGCTTTGAACACTTCCAAGATTTAAGGCCAGCATTAGAAAGGGCCTTAGATTTAGTAGACAGAAATGATATTATATTACTCTTAGGCCCACATGCTATGGATGATGCTGCAGAAAGCATTCTTAATCTTATCTCAGAAAAAGAAGACAAAGAATTAAAAATTTAACGACATAGTAATTATATTTAAAATGATAAAAACATAAGTTCCTATAAATATCTTTTTATTTTAATTAAATAATTATCTAATAACTTTTCTAATTGAAGATATTCTTTCATTCTATTAATTTCTTGTTTAATTTCTGTGGAGTAAGGCATCCCTTTTATATACCACGCCAGGTGTTTTCGCATACGAGGCACAGCTACCTTTTCACCGAAATAGTCTACTGATTTCTGCAAATGTTTTAACGCCATCTTTATAACTTCTTCATAACTAGGCTCAGGTAATAAAATACCTGTGCCTAAATAATGAATAGCTCTTTTTATTAACCAGGGATTTCCTTGCGCACCCCTTCCTATCATAATTCCATCACATTTAGTTCTTTTTTTCATTTTTTTTGCATCTTCCGGAGTGAAAATGTCTCCATTTCCAATAACAGGTATATCAACTTTGCTTTTTACTAACTTTATTATCTCCCAATCTGCAACACCGTCATAAAATTGCCCTCTTGTTCTAGCATGTACAGCTACTGCCTTTGCACCCGCTTCTTCGCCTATAAGAGCTATCTTATCTGCATTAATTTCTTCCTGTTTCCAACCTGACCTTATTTTAAAACTTACTGGTAAATCAACAGCTTCAACCACTGCCCTAATAATTTTACCGGCTAGTTGTGGATTTTTCATCAAAGCGGCCCCAGAACCATTTTTTACAATCTTAGGCATAGGACAGCCCATATTAATATCTATTATACTTGGTTGAACTTTCTCTTCAATTATTTTTGCTGCCTCTGCCATATATTTCGGATCTTCCCCAAAAAGTTGAATTGCAAAATAGCTATCGTTAGTTTTATTATACTCCATTAATTCATATGACCTATCGCTCCCATAAACCAAGCCTTTACTACTAACCATCTCACTATATAGTAGTTTACAGCCCATCTTTCTAATAAGCTGTCTATAAGGATAATCACTTATTCCAGCCATAGGAGCCAAAAAGACTGAGGACTTTATTTTTATCTTACCAATATCCATAGTATCACTCTCTTATTCTTTTATTCTGTTAATTTTCGCTATATAATATAAGCCCTCAAGGGTAAGAAATGGTTCTGTTTTATCTATCAATTCTGTCTCTGCAGCTATTAAATCTAATAAACCTCCTGTAGCTATTACATAGGCATTGGGATCTAATTCTTCTTTAAAATGCTTTATAAGTCCCTCAACCTGTCCTACAAATCCATATATAATACCTGATTGCATAGCTGTTACAGTACTTTTTCCTATAGCGTTTTTAGGTTTTATTAAATCAACTCGCGGTAATTTAGCTGCATAATTAAACAACGCCTCTGTAGAAATACCTAGTCCTGGTGCAATAGCACCACCCAAATAATCCCCTTCTTCTGATACTGCACACAAGGTAGTTGCAGTACCAAAATCAACAATAATCAATGCCTGTCCTTGATACTTCTGATAAGCCGCAACAGCATTTACTATTCTATCAGCCCCTACCTCTCTGGGATTATCCATTTTTATATTAAGTCCTGTTTTTATGCCCGGCCCAACAACTAAAGGTTCAATACTAAAAAGATCTTGTACTGCTCGAGATATTGAGCTAGAAACTGGAGGCACTACACTTGAAATTGCTACACCATTTATTTGAGTTAAGTCAATTTCTCCATAATTAAATAAATTTTTAAGCAAAATACTATATTCATAACTTGTTTTATTCTTATCAGTAGATATCCTCCAATCATCAAGTAATTCTTCATTTTCAATTACACCAAGAACTATATTAGTATTACCAATATCAACAGTTAAAATCATTTAAACATCTCCCTTAATTTAATTTTCTTTTCTTAAACTAACATCTCCAGCCCAAAAAGAATGTGTTTTTCCATTTTCAGCCTCAAGTATAAGTTCACCGCGTTCGGATATATTAATTACTCTACCTCTTATTTTTTCTTCATTATTTATAATAAGTACATTTTCATTTAATATGTTTAGATATTCTTTCCATTTTTCTAATAGAATCTTTTCCTGTTCATTAACCAATAAGCTATAATACTGTTCAAAATACTCCAATATTAATTTAAACAATTCTTTTCTGTCCACTTTTTTCTGCTTTTCTATTTTCAAAGAACTGGCTATTGTTTTTATCTCCTCCGGAAAATTTTCTTGATTAACATTTACTCCAATACCAACTACAGCATAATTTATTATGTCCATATCCGCACTCATTTCAGATAAGATACCTGATATTTTTTTCTTATTTAACAAAATATCATTAGGCCACTTAATTTCTAAACCTTCTAAGCACACTTCATTGAGCTGATTTTCTTTTTCTTGACTAATATCCCCTATATTTTTATATGTATCTCTAATAGCTTCTACTACAGCCAGACAAGCAACTATAGTTAAAAAAGGAGCTTTCAAAGGAGCTAAGTTCTTGGGTTTAAGAATAATTGAGAAAAAAAGGCCTGTACCAGGAGGCGAATACCAGGAGCGTCCTAATCTACCTTTTCCTTTGAGCTGTTCCTCAGCTAAAACAACCGTACCTGACTGATAATTTCCTTCTCGAGCTAATTCTTTAGCACTGTTATTTGTAGAATCAAGTTTATCAAAAGTCAAAATTTCTCTACCTATTTCTCCTGTATTAAGATCAAGAATAATCTCTTCTGGAATTATTGAGTCTGGTTCACCCTGTAAAGAATAACCCTTGTTTGTAATAGATTCAATCATAAAACCCTGTTCTCTTAATTTCTTAATATGTTTCCAGATAGTAGTTCTAGATACTTCCAGGTATGAACTCATTTCTTCACCTGATATAAAATCGTTCTTATTTTCTTTTAATAGCTTTAACAACTCCAGATCAATCTTATTCATTGTTTTCCTCCATTTACTTAATTTAAAATTTTTTAATTTTTTTTTAATCTTTTTTTAATTATCATTTAATTGATTTTCTATCTATATTCTATTATAATTTCTATTGTAAAGTAAAGTATTAATTCTAAGTTTTTAAAATATCTTACTTAATTCAAAAAAGGAAGGTGTAATAAAATGAAAATACTAATTAAAAAAAGACTAATATCATACGTAATCGTTGCTTTTGTAGCTTTAATGATCGGACTAACTATCAGCAGCACACAAGAAGACATAACTCCATACACACGTGCTGATAACACACAACAAAAAACAAATGAAGAACAAGCTATACAAGAACCACAAATTCCCGGAGCTAATGTCTTTTCAGATATTGCAGCTAACGTTGATGCCAGTGTAGTGCTTGTAACATCTGAAATTGAAGTTCAAAGCAGACAAAGTTATGATCCTTTTTTTGACTCTTTTAATGATGATATCTTTAGATTTTTCTTTGGAGATAGGTTTCGTGTAGAAGAGCAACCTCGTACCCGGGAAGGTTTTGGATCAGGCTTTATTGTATCAAAAGATGGTCTACTTGTAACAAATGAACATGTTGTTCATAATGCAAGCGAGATAAAAATTACAATCTCAGGTGTAGAAGAAAGCATTCCCGCTGAAATAGTTTTTTCAGATTTTAATACGGATTTAGCTATCCTTAAACTAGATGAAGAAGCCATCAATGGAATGGAACTAAAACCTGTAGAACTAGGTAATTCAGATAATATACGCCCTGGTGATTGGGCAATAGCAATTGGAAATCCGTTTGGTTTTGAGCATACTGTTACAACTGGAGTCATTAGTGCCCTAGGTAGACCAATAGACATCCCTACACAGGACTCAGGTACCAGGAGATACAATAATCTTATACAAACAGATGCAGCTATAAATCCTGGAAATAGTGGTGGACCTTTACTAAATATATTTGGACAGGTAATAGGAATTAATACAGCTGTTAGTACTCAAGGACAGGGAATTGGTTTTGCTATACCAATAAATGAAGTTACAGATATTGTAAACGACTTGATCGAAAAAGGAGAAATTATTAGACCTTGGTTAGGTGTAGAAATAGCTAATATAGAACCAAGAGCTAAAGAAGAATATATGAATTATTATCGATTAAGAGAGTTAAATGGAATAGCTGTACACTATGTAAATGAAAATAGTCCAGCTGACAAAGCAGGATTAAGACCAAATGATATAATTACAAAAATTGATAATAACGAAATATCAGATACTAATGAATTAATTACTATTATATCAGAAAAAGAAATTGGTGAAACAATCAAGCTAGATATAATTAGAAATGGTCGTTCACATTTAATTTTTGTTGAAATAGATAAAAGGCCTAACCATTTATAAATAATCATTTTAAAAAGGATGCTCATATGAGCATCCTTTTTACTTATCTAATAATATATTTTATTCTAAATTTAAACTAATATCCAATGATTTAATATGATGTGTTAAAGCTCCAACAGATATTATATCTACACCAGAAGAAGCTACCTCTTGAATACTTTCAAGAGTTATACCTCCAGAGGCTTCCACTATAGCCCTATTATCAATTATCTGCACAGCCCCTGCCATCTCCGTGGGATCCATATTATCAAGCATTATTATATCAACGCCAGCTTCCAGAGCCTCTTCAAGCCCTTTATAATCCTCAACCTCTATCTCAATTTTTATTGTATGACCTAGCTTTTCTTTTATACTTTCAACTGCCTGATATATTCCCCCAGCAGCCTTTATATGATTGTCTTTTATCATCACTGCATCATAAAGACCCATACGATGATTGTATGCTCCACCTACTTTTACTGCATATTTCTCAAGAATACGTAATGTTGGTGTGGTTTTTCTGGTGTCAACTATCTTGACCGGATAATCACTTACAGCCTCTACATATTTTCTTGTCCTACTAGCTATTCCCGATAATCTTTGCAAAAAATTTAGAGCAATTCTCTCACCTTTTAAAATTTCTCTAACAGGACCCTTAATTTCTGCAAGAAGCTGACCTTCTTGAATTAAATCACCATCATCAGCCAGCTGTTCAAATACAATTTCATCTGTAAAACGATAAAAAACTTTCTCAGCAAGAGTCAAACCTGCCAATACACCTTCCTCTTTGACAAGAATATTGGCTTTACCTATCGCCTCTGACGGAATCAGGGATTCACTAGTAATATCACCTGTCCAGATATCCTCTTTGATAGCTCTATCGATTATATCTTCAATCAACTTATTATTCCAGAACATATTCTTCCCCCTCTGGCTTATTTTTGTTAAAAACGATATGTTTTCTAGACCAGGATTTATCTGCATGCTTATAGTCATTTCGATAATGACCTCCACGACTTTCTTTCCTAAACAAGGCAGCTTTAGCAATTAAAGTACCATTAATCAATATATTTTGCAACTCAAGAGCTTTTAAACCCTGATAATATTTAATCTCTTTTTCTTTATTTTCAAGCCAATTCAATAATTCCTTTAAACAATCAGCATTTCTTTCTATTCCTGCTTTTTTGCTCATTAAAGCTCTAAACTCATTTCTGAGATATCGATAATCCGTATTAGAAGAAGATTCGAATTGCGATAGTTTGTCTTTAATTATAGATTCCGCAATAACATTTCTCTCTGTAAAGAAACTTCCTTTCTCTATTTCTCCCTTAAGAGAAGCATATATTCTATGACCAAAAACAAGCCCTTCCAGTAAAGAATTACTAGCCAGCCTATTAGCTCCATGTACAGCTGTACAGGCAACTTCTCCACAGGCGTATAGACCTTCCAGACTAGTACGACCATAAGTATCCGTCAAGATTCCTCCCATAGAATAATGAGCGGCGGGTACTACAGGTATCAATTCCTTTCTCATATCAAAACCTGACTTATATAAAGTTTTAAAAATAGTAGGAAATCTACTTTCAATATAATCATCACCAAGATCTCTAGCATCCAAGCAAACATGAGCCTTCCCATCTTTCCTAGCTTCATTTACAATTGCTCTTGCCACAACATCCCTTGGAGCTAAGTCTGCCTGAGGATGATAATCAGGCATGAATCTCTTGCCTTCCTTATTACGCAAAACGGCCCCTTCCCCCCTAACACTCTCAGAAATCAAGAAAGAAGAAGCTTCAGGATTATAAAAAGTTGTTGGATGAAACTGTATAAATTCCATATCCATAATATCAGCACCAGCACGATATGCTGCAGCAATACCATCACCAGTTGTAACTTCAGGATTACTTGTATTCAAGTAAACCCGACTACAACCGCCACTGGCTAAAATAATAGCCCTGGCTTTATAAACGGTATGCTTATTATTAGCAATAGCCCAAGCACCTGCTACCCTACTAGGATTATCCTTTGCTGTTAAGAGATCTACCATAAAAGCATTTTCTCTTAATTCAATATTCTCGTTTGCATGAAGCATCCTAGTCAAGGACTCTCTAATTTCAACACCAGTAGCATCACCTCTAGCATGTAAAATCCTCCTCCTGCTATGAGCACCTTCTTTGGTAAGACTAAGTTCCCCTTCTATATGGTCAAATTTAGTTCCCAATTTTATCAATTCTTTCACTCTAGCAGGTCCTTCTGTAACCAAAACCTGGACAGCCTCTGGATTACAAATTCCAGCTCCTGCCTGTAAGGTATCTTTCATGTGTAACTGCCAGGAATCTCCCTTATCCAGTACAGCAGCTATACCTCCCTGAGCAAACTGTGTATTGCTGTCTTCTATTTGTTCTTTAGTCAAAACAAGAACACTCCCTAAATTACTCAACTTAAGTGCAGTGTACAAACCAGCAATACCACTACCCACAATTAGAAAATCTGTGTTTATATATTCTATAGAATCAGTCATTAAATAAAATCACCTAGCCAATTCCAACATCTTATTAAGAGCTCGATAAGCTTTTACCCTGATATTTTCATCAATCTCTACTTTTGATTCCATATTTAGCAGGGCATTTAACACTTTATTCAAATTAGTTTTCTTCATATTAGGACAAATTAATTTGCTGCTCAAAAGGTAAAAAGTCTTTTCAGGACTTTCCTTTTTCAATTGATGTAATATCCCCTGTTCTGTACCAATGATCAAGGTGTCTGCAGAACTTTCTCTAGCATACTTTAATATACCTGCTGTACTTCCTGCATAATCAGCCAGCGCAAGAACCTCAGGCTTAGACTCAGGATGTATCAATATAGGAGCATCAGGATGTAGTTCTTTAACTTTTTTTATCTCATCAAGTTCAACTCTATGATGTGTATTACAATAACCTTCCCACAATACTACCTCTTTATCTGTACGATTAGCAACATAAGTACCTAAATTTTGGTCTGGCACAAAAAGAATTTTATCATTATCTATAGCTTCAACAATTTTAAGAGCATTAGATGATGTACAACAAACATCACTTTCTGCCTTAACCTCTGCTGATGAATTTACATAAGTTATTACTGTATGTTCAGGATACTTTTTCTTCATTTTTCTCAAAGCATCAGCATCGACCATATCAGCCATTGGACAGCCAGCCATTTTTTCAGGTAATAGCACGGTTTTTTCTGGTGAAAGAATTTTAGCACTTTCACCCATGAATTTAACACCACAAAAAACTATTAAATCCGCATTTGTTGTAGCTGCTTTTTGACTCAAACCGAAAGAATCTCCAAGATAATCAGCAATATCCTGAACCTCATTCGGCTGATAATAATGAGCTAATATTATCGCATTGCGCTCTGCTTTTAACTCCTCTATTTCTTGAATTATCTCTTTATTGTCATTAAAACTCATTTGCTTGCAACCTCCAAGTATATTAATTTTATAATATAATAATAAAATATTAATAAAAGTTCATCTAAAATACGTATATAAAAACTCCATAACTCAAAAACGTACTTTTTATCTCTCAGTATATAATATCTATATATACCAGGCTTGTCAAGTATATGGAAAATCCCTGGCTAGAACCCTGCCAGGGATTAAATAAGACTAAATTGTTGAATTTAATTTCGATACATCATAATTTAATATATCAAATTTTAAAAGTGTCACTATAAAAGCAGCATACAATGGTATATTAATAGACTGTGAAACTATTCTAGGTATAAGTGAAACACTCAAAGGTACAGAAAATAAAGTTAGCATAAAATATGGTACTAAAATAATTGATGATATTACTTGACCTATTGCAATTGCAAAAAACAACTTCCAATATGTTTTTTTATGTTTAAAAACATAAAAAATAATTAAACCTGGTATAAAACCTGTCAGAAATGAAGTTAATGTAAAATGTGGCATATATGCACCCATTGGATTAATGAAATACCCAATAAGATCAGATATAGCTCCTACTATTCCACCAGCTAAAGGTCCAAAAACAACACCAGCAAAAATGATTGGTAAAGCTCCGAAACCTATCCTTACACCTTCTACTCCTCCAAAAGGAATTCTAATACTAAGCATTCTGGTTAAAACGATACTCAAAGCAATTAGAAATGAAAGGTGTACTAACTTACGTACAGAAAGTTTCATCTTTCCACCTCCTTCTCTTTGGTCCATGGCAGATATCTGCACCAAAGAGAAGCAAGGTCGACTCCCTGGTGACAGCGGACGCGGTAGTTATACCGCAACCTATCTATATTTCATTTTAAGCTTAAATTGAAATATAGATAGGTATTTCGTCTTAAGGCAACGTCCCATCCTTAAGCACTCTATACGCATAACCCCTACTCAGCCACTTATTAAATTATATTAAATTTTAACATAAATAATTATAAGATACAAGTAAATAATTAATATTTTTGTAAATAAGTCTTTATTTTTAAATAACTTTAAGTGATTAACTAGAATAATCCGGAAATCTGTCCATTATCATCAATATCAATTAATTCAGCTGACGGTTTTTTAGGTAAGCCAGGCATAGTCAAAACCGGACCAGTCAAGCATACAAGAAAACCTGCACCTGCAGATAAATTAACTTCTCGAACAGAAACCCTAAAATTGCTGGGGCGACCAATTAAAGCAGGGTTATCTGAGATAGAGCTCTGGGTCTTAGCCATACAAACTGGCAAGTTACCATAGCCCATCTCTTTATATTTTGCTAATTGCTTTTTAGCTTTAGAACTAAAGTCTACACCCTCTGCACCATAAATCTCTTTTGCGACGGTTTCAATTTTTTCTTGTAGAGAAATTTCACTGCTATATAAATAATCAAACCTACTCTCTTGATTATCAAGGATATCTATAAGTTTTTCAGCCAGTTCTTCTCCACCTTTGCCACCTTTTGCCCAAACCTCAGAGAGAGCAACAGTCACTCCTAGCTGATTACATTTTTCTCTAACTAAGTCTAATTCCTTAATACTATCAGTAGGGAATCTATTAATAGCTACTACTAGAGGCACTCCATATTTCTTAATATTCTCTATATGTTTTTCCATATTGGCAAAACCCTTTTCTAGGGCATTTAGATTCTCTTCATTAAGCTTATCTTTACTAAGGCCACCATGCATCTTAAGTGCCCTTATAGTTGCAACTAAGATAGTAGCATCTGGCCTTAAATTAGCATAACGACACTTTATATCATAAAACTTTTCAGCTCCAAGATCTGCACCAAAACCTGCCTCTGTAACTGCGATATCCCCTACTTTCAAAGCCATTTTACTTGCCATCACACTATTACAGCCATGAGCTATATTGGCGAAAGGTCCACCGTGAATAAAAGCAGGAGTATTTTCTAGTGTTTGCACTAAGTTTGGCTTTAAAGCATCTTTTAATAAAGCAGTCATAGCCCCCTGCATATTCAAATCTGCAGCCGTAACAGCTTCATTTTGATATGTATATCCAACTACAATCTTACTAATCTTTTCCTTAAGCTCTGCAATACTATTTGCAAGGCATAGTATTGCCATAATTTCAGACGCTACAGTAATCATATATTTATCTTCTCTAGGAACTCCGTTAGCTTTACCTCCGAGTCCTACAACAACATTCCTTAAAGCCCGATCATTCATATCAACAACTCGAGGCCAGCTTACTTTCGTAGGGTCAATCCCTAATTCATTCCCCTGTTTCAAATGATTGTCAATAGCAGCAGACAAAAGATTATGTGCCACCCCAATTGCATGTATATCACCAGTAAAATGTAGGTTAATATCTTCCATAGGCACAACCTGTGAGTAACCTCCACCAGCAGCCCCACCCTTAACCCCCATAGTGGGACCTAAAGAAGGTTCTCTAAGAGCGATTACAGCCTTTTTCCCAAGCCTATTTAACGCCTGACCCAATCCAACTGTTGTAGTTGTTTTACCTTCACCTGCCGGAGTTGGAGTAATGGCAGTAACCAACACCAATTTACCGTTTTCTTTATCCTTTAACTTATCAAAAACATCAAAATTTATTTTGGCTTTATATTTGCCATATTGCTCTAAATCATTTTCGTCTAAACCCAAACTTTTAGCAATATCAATTATTGCTTTCATATTAGCAGCCTGTGCTATTTCAATATCTGACTTCACAAGTCTTCCCCCTTTAATTTATTCATGAAAGTAATATACTTCATTCTATTAATTCAATAAATTTGACAATTATCCTGCTTTTAAACATTTATTTTTATAAGTATGCTATATCATTATTATTATAAAAATCATAATATGATAAATTCGTTCTTACTTAAGTTTTCCCGAATAATTACATAAATAATCAAATAAAGAATTTAAATAATTGAAGAAAATGAAAAAACGTTATATAATAATAAGTAGGATTACCCTTTTGATACATAATAGGAGGTACATTATGGGAACTAATGAAAGAAAAGAAAGAGAAAAGGCAGAAAGAAAAAATTCTATTATAAATGCTGCAAAAAAATTGTTCTTATTAAATGGTTTCGATAATACTACTTTAATGGAAATTGCAAAAAAGTCTGAACTAGCAAAAGGTACCCTTTATCTTTATTTTGAAAACAAAGAAGATATTTATTTTGCTGTTATATATCGGGAAACAAGTAAAATAGTAAATAAAATAGAAGAAATATCTGAGCAAGAAATGAAAGGAATAGATAAGTTAGAAGAAATAAGCAGATATATTTATGAATATTATAAAAAAGATCCAGACATACTTGAGGCAATCTGGTATGCTGATTATATAGGTACAAAAGAAAATATTACTCCTTATCAAAACTTGACTTCTCAAGAAGATGCAAAAATATTTAAACTAATAAGCAATATACTTCAAACTGGAATAGAAGACGGGTCTATTAAAAAAGACGTAAACCCTATTAAAACAGCAATAGTTATAACAAAAATCATGATGAATATGATAGGTTTATTACTTGATGATCAATATGAACATACACCATTACACAAAGAAATGACAGTGGAAGAAATCTATTACAGTACATTTGAACTAATAAAAAACTCCCTTACTTAGCAAGGGAGTTAATTTTACACATCCGTCCACCAGCATTTAGCAAGCTCTTTTACCTGTGCTGACTCTTTATTTAATAAAGCAAACTCCTCATCTGTTAATGACCAACTTAGAGTGTCAATATTACTTTTAGCCTGCTTAAGATTTTTTGCACCGACTACCGGGATTGTCCCCACAGCCATATTCCAATTCGACGCAACTTGAGCTAGAGACTTATCACCATGATTTTTTGCTATACTCTTCATCGCATTTAACAAAGGTTGTATCCTTTTCATATCTTCTATACTATATTTTTTTCCTCGTATCCCTGGGGGCATATTATCCACAGTATACTTTCCAGTAAGTATCCCCTGAGCTAAAGGCATATAAGATAAATAAGATATATTTACCTCTCTACAAAAGTCCAGAATACCAGTATCTTCTGCTTTTCTATGTAATAAACTATAATGATTTTGACAGGCATTCAAGTGAATACCACGTCTATCAAGACATTCATAAGCCCTTTTTAGCTCTTCTAGATTATAATTAGATACTCCTATAGCTTTTATTAGTCCTTCTTCATATAAATCACCTATAGCATTAACCCATGTTTCAATTGATCTTATTCCTGTAGCTGAATGAATAAAATATAAATCGATACTATCTAAGCCCAAACGCTTCATACTCTTCATTAAGGCTTTTCTCATAAAGCCTTTTCTTAGCCTCCACGGAAATTCAAGAGAATATTTACTGGCAATTATAGGTCTTTTACCATGAAGAGCCTTGTACTTTTCTATAAATTCACCCAGTATTTTTTCTGATTTACCAAAGCCATAAACCTCAGCAGTATCAAAAAAAGCTACACCTTTATCCATAGAATAATTATAAACTTCTTCTAAATCGTGTTTATCATATTCTTTTCCATAATCCCATAAATATTTTTGACCCCAGGCCCATGTTCCTATGCATAAATTCGGAACCTTAATTTCTCCAATAGAAACTTCCTGCATGTAATTACCCTCTACTTCCTTTTTCATTTTTTCCCTCCTTATCTAGACACATTTAATTTAATCTAATCACAATTATGGCTAGCAATTATAATATTGATATGTGAACCTCTCCACCTAAATCAAGAAACGATTTAGATGGAGCTTCCCTTACTTC